>NZ_LIYC01000046.1:0-37664 GCF_001418765.1 Gordonia sp. HS-NH1 | reverse complement strand
GGTTGCGGGGCATTTCTCATACCCAGCTCAACTCAGGTGATGCACGTCGGCGAGTCCGTAGACGGGTGTCGGAATGCCCTCGTATCGGGCCTTCAACTGGAGCGCCAGGTAGAGCGAATAGTGCCGTGACTGATGGAGATTTCCCCCGTGGAACCACAGGCCCGGCTGCTGGGTGGGCTTCCACATGTTCCGCTGCTCGCCCTCCCAGGGCCCTGGGTCCTTGGTCGTCTCGGATCCGAGCCCCCACACCTTGCCGACGCGGTCGGCGACCTCCTGACCCATCAGATCGGCGGCCCAGCCGTTCATCGATCCGTAGCCGGTCGCGTAGACGACGACGTCGGCCTCGATCTCGGTGCCGTCGGCGAGTACCACGGCGTTGGCGGTGAGGTGGTCGAGCTGACCGTGGACGAGCTTGATCGTCCCGTCGGCGATGAGTTCGCTGGCACCGACGTCGATGTAGTAACCGGACCCGCGGCGTAGGTACTTCATGAAGAGTCCGGAGTCGTCGTCGCCGAAGTCGAGTCGGAAGCCTGCCGCCTCCAGTCGGTCGTAGAAGTCCTTGTCCTGCTCGCGGATCTGGTCGTATACGGGTACTTGGAACTGGTGCATGATCCGGTAGGGCAGTGACGCGAAGGTCAGATCGGCCTTCTTGGTCGTCATCCCGGAAGCAACCGCCTCCTCGCTGTAGAGCGAGCCGAGGGCGATCGACCGCAGCGAGTCGGACTTCACGATGTGGGTCGAGGAACGCTGCACCATCGTCGCGTCGACGCCGTTGTCCACCAGAGCTTTACAGATGTCGTGTGCGGAGTTGTTCGAGCCGATGACGACGACCTTCTTGCCGACATAACCGTCGGGCCCGGGGTGCGCGCTCGAGTGGTGCTGCTCGCCGGCGAACACATCCTGCCCGGGGACCGACGGGACCGCGGGCTTGCCGGACATTCCCGTCGCGAGCACCAGTTGCGTCGGATGAAGTGTGAGGCGCTCTCCATCGCGGTCGACCTCGACGGTCCAGCGGGCCTCCGCGTCGTCGTAAGCCGCGGACAGGCATGTGGTCTTGCTCCAGTACGGAACCTCCATGACCCTGGTGTAGAACTCCAGCCAGTCACCGATCTTGTCCTTCGGTGCGAAGACCGGCCAGTTGCTGGGGAACGGCAGGTACGGCAGGTGGTCGTACCAGACCGGGTCGTGCAGGCACAGCGACTTGTACCGTTTGCGCCACTGATCCCCGGGACGTTCGTGCCGGTCGACCACGATCGAGGGCACGCCCAGCTGGCGAAGTCTCGCACCGAGCGCTATGCCGCCCTGCCCGCCGCCGATGACCAGGACGTACGGCTGCGTGGTTCGACCGAGTGCCAGGTCCTCGTCGGCCTTCTTCTCCGCCCAGGAACGGGTGTCGGGGTCGGAACCGTGCACGGCGCCGAGCGGGCGGTTCGGGCCGGCCGGCTCCTCGTGGCCCTTGAGCTCCTGCATAGTCGTCAGCAGCGTCCAGGCCTTGTCCTCCCCGCCGACGTCCTCTCCGCCGACGTCCGGACCGCCGACGCTGCGACGGATGCGCAGGTGTCCTTCACAGCGTCCGACGGCGGTCTCGAACGCGATGAACGCCGAGACCACCCCGTCGCCGTCGTCGGTGGCCGGTTCGGTGGTGGTGAAGTTCGACGGCCGGGTGTCGGCGAGACGAGCGGTCAGCATGTCGGCTATCTGCTCGTGCCCTTCGACTGTCTTGATGTTCCACGTGAACGCCGTGAGGTCACGCCAGTAGCTGTCGGTCAGAAAGGCGTTCGTGGCCCGCGCGATGTCGAGCGCGCCGAGCGCGGACTCGAACTCGCGCAGCCAGGTCTCGATCCGCTGCTGGGGGGTGCGATCGAGCGGGACGACCGGTTCCAGTGTCTGGGTCATGATGCCTCCTCAGGCCTCAGGCGTGTGCCCGCGATCGTGATGTGTAACACAGCGGGTTGTGGACAGCAGACGCCCCGGCGCCGGGTGGCGGCAAGGGTTGCAGGGGGTTGCGAGGGGTGCGCAGCGTTGTCGTTGTATGTGACGTGACGCACAATCAAGGGGATGAACGCTTACGAGTCGGTCTCCGACCTGGAGCCCGCGATGCACGCCGGTGACGATCCTCGCGAGTTCGCGTCCGTTCTCAGCGCGGTTCACGACGCCGCGATGTCGGGCGGGCGCATGCCGGCGCGTCCGCGCGGCGTCATCGACGACTCGTGGCAGCGGCTCCGTCGTGCCGGCCTGGACCCGGACGTGGCCTGCGTCAGCGAACGGACCCTGCGGCTCGACGAGCTGGAGGATCGGCGCCGACGCTCCGGCCTCGCCGAAGTCGTCGACGAGCTGGCTCGCGGCCTCGACTCGCTGATCGCCGACGGTGACAACATCCTGGTCGTCTCGGATGCGGACGGGCACGTGCTGTGGCGCAGCGGGTCGTCGAAGGTGCTCACGCGCGCGGACGATCTCGGATTCGTCGAGGGTGCGGACTGGGCCGAGGGTTCGGTGGGGACCAACGCGATCGGTACGGCACTGATGTCCGGTCGTTCGGTTCAGGTGTTCTCGGCCGAGCACTTCGTGCGGAGCCACCATTCGTGGACCTGCACCGGTGCGCCGATCAAGGACCCACGGACCGGCGAGACGTTGGGTGTCGTCGATGTCAGCGGTCCGGCCGCCACGATCCATCCGACCACTCTGGCGCTCGTGCATGCGGTCGCCCGTCTCGCCGAGTCGCAACTCCGCGAGAGCCACCACCGCCGTCTGGACTCGCTGCGGGCGGTTGCCGCGCCGATCCTCGCGCGGATGCCGGGCCCGGCGCTGGCGGTCGACACCGACGGCTGGGTCGCGGCGGTGGACACCGTGTCTCCCCGATCGAGGCTCATCCTGCCACCGCGCCTCGGGCCCGGCCGGATCTTCGTGAACGCGCTCGGCGAGTGCGACGTCGAGGCGCTACCCGGTGGGTGGTTGGTACGAGTCGCGGAGACGTCGCACTCGCCGACCACCAGGGTGGTCCTGCGGGTGCCGGGTGGCGGCAACGTCGAGGTCACCGTCGAAGGCGCCAGTGGTGCGTGGACGCACCGGTGTTCGCCGCGCCACGGTGACATACTCACCTTCCTGGCGCGCCATCCCGAGGGCGTCACCGCGGCCCGGATGTCGACTCATCTGTTCGGTGTCGACGACCGCACGGTCACGGTCCGTGCCGAGATGTCCCGTCTGCGCAGGCACTTCGGCGGTCTGCTCGTCGCGGGACCGTACCGCTTCGTCGACGGGGTCGACGTCGAGGTGCTCGACGCGAACGACTGATCGCCACGGGGTCAGTCGTACTCGGCGACCACCAGACCGCGGTCGAAGGCGTACACGATCGCCGCCGCGCGGTCGCGCAGGTCGAGTTTCGTGAAGATGTGATTGACGTGGCTCTTGACCGTCACCAGCGAGATGCCGAGGGACGCACCGATTTCCGCATTCGTCCGGCCACGGGCGATCAGCCGCAGCACGTCGGTCTCGCGGTCGGTGAGCCCGGGGGCGGTGGTCACCTGCTCGCGGCCCGATCGTCGAAAACCCTGGAGCACCCGTTCGGTGACCGCGGGGTCGAGGAACGCCCCGTCGCGAACCACGGCGCGGACCGCCCAGATCAGCGCCTCGGCCGGCGAGTCCTTGAGGATGAACCCGGCCGCTCCGGCGCGCAGGGCCCGCGACAGGAGTACGTCGTCGTCGAAGGTGGTCAGGACCAGCACCGGTGGCGGTACCCGCAGCGTACGGACCATCTCGGTGGCGGTGATGCCGTCGACATTGCGCATCCGCAGGTCCATCAGGACGATGTCGGGTCGGTGCTCGGCGATCCCGGCGAGGACTTCGGACCCGTCTGCGCACTCACCCACGATGTCGAAGCCGTCGCGCGGACGGAGGATGCGACGCAATCCGGTGCGGATGAGTTCCTGGTCGTCGACGAGCAGGACCCTGATCGGGTCGGCCGGGGCCTCCGCCGGTCCGCTGGTCGTCATACGGGCACCCCGTCGGCGATCGACCGGGCGGGCAACGTCGCACGCACCGACCACGTGCCGGCGCGATGGGAGGTGTCCAGGGTGCCGCCGAGCAGTCTCGCGCGCTGGGTCATCCCCTCGATGCCGGTCCCGTCGCCTTGTCGTGGACGGCCCTGGGCCGCGGGGTTCTCGACCGTCAGTGCGACCGCATCGGACACCGACAGCGAGACGGACGCGCGCTTGCCCGCCGAGTGTTTGACGACGTTCGCCAACGACTCCTGGGCGATGCGGTACAGCGCCGCGCCGACCGGCCGCGGGAGCTCGGTGACGTCGCCGGCGACGGTGAAGTCGACGTCCACTCCGGCCTTGCGGTAGTCCTCGACCAGCCGGACCAGATCGTCGGCACCCGGCGACGGGGACGTCGTTCCCGCGGGTCCGGCTGTCCCCAGCACATGGACGATGGCGCGGATCTCGGTCATGGCCTGCCGGCCCTGGCGTTCGGCGTCGGAGAGCGCATCCAGGGCCTCCTCGACGTCGCGATCCTGTTCGAGGGCCCGCCGGGCGCCGGTGACGTTGAGCATCGTGATCGACAGGGAGTGCGCGATGACGTCGTGGATCTCGCGTGCGATCCGGCGTCGTTCGTCGCCGGCAGCGCGGTCGGCTCGCTCGGCGAGCACGCGAGCCCGTTGTCGGCCAGTCGTTTCTGGATCAGCACCATGTAGCCGATCAGCCATCCGCAGGCGACGCCGAGCGCGTAGAGCGCCGGTGAGTCGAGGCCGCCGAAGGCGCCGAACCAGACGATGACCGCGATGCACACGACCATCACGGCGATGCCGGTGAACAGGGGATACATCGCGGCCGCGATCGCCGCCATGAGGACGAGTTGCAGTGGTGCGGCGTCGGTCGGCGTCGGGATCATCAGAAAACAGACCGAACTGGTGATGATGCCGAAGCACGCGTACGAGGTCGGCGGCAGCGACAGATCCATCACCAGCGTCACCGCCGCGAGCACCAGGGCCGCGATCACCCACCAGACCTGCTCGAACGGAATGCGTTGCGCTGTGGACACCACGGTGACCACCAGGCTCGACGACAGGATGACGGCGGGATACAGCGGGGGATAGTCGCCGCCGGCCCGTTCGATGCGGCGCTGCAGCCCTGCGCCTGCGTTCGCTGTGAAGCCCGTCACCGTTCCAGGATAGTTCCGCGTCGCAGCCGAACGTCCGCCCGACGGTGGATTCCGATCTCCACCCTGGGGTGGAGTACGGGTCAACCCGCGGGATGGCGACGCGGATCTGTTGCCTCCATAGCGTTGTGAGCAGCTGATATCGCTGACCCAGGAGGACACGATGATGACGCTGAGGACACGACCCCGGCGATGGGAGACTCTCGAAACCCGGGAATTGCCAACCACTCTCGCCTCGATGACCACGTTCCGGGAGGTACGCGACGCCACGGCGAGCAGCCGCGGAGGGCTCGGCCACCCGGTCGTCGTCGGCGTCGACGGTGGCGACGCCTCGTTGCAGGCGGTGAAGGTCGCGGCTCGCCTGCTGGGCGACTCCGGCGACCTGATCCTGATCTGCGCCACCCGCGGCCGCCGGAAGGAAGCGAGCACAACCCTCCACGACGCCCTCAAGGGCGAGTCCTACCTGCTCTCCGGACAGGCGCGGGTCGACGAGTGCCTGCGGACCGCGGCCGAGCTCGCGAGATGGCACGGTGCGCGGACGGTGTCGACCAGAAGCGAGGTCGGCGACCCGACGGCGGTCCTGCATCGGGCCGCGCAACGCGTCGGGGCAGGGACCGTCGTCCTCGGAAGGGGCGGCGCCCGCCCGGGCTGGACCGCCCGCCGCCTCGCCGGACGACTGGACGACGACCGCACCCTCATCGTCACCGACGGGTCGCTCCATCTCCGCCGGCGGTCCGGGCTCACCGAGCACCCGCGCGGCATCGGATGGAATCTCCGCTGGCCGACGCCGGCGCCGGGACCTGCGTAGCACCACCCACATGACACGATGTCCGCATGCACATCACCGACGAGGCGAGGCTGCGGGAGATCGTCGGCGAACCGGCTGCCGTGGTTCGCGACAAGGTCAGGCCGACGCTGTCCGACATCGACCGGGCATGGCTTGCCGCCTCACCCGTGGTGTTCCTGGCCACCGCCGACGCCCACGGACGCGTCGATGTCTCGCCCAAGGGCGACCCCGCCGGCAAGGTGGTGCACATCATCGACGACACCCGCATCGCGATTCCGGAACGTCCCGGGAACAGGCGCGTCGACGGCTATCTGAACATCCTGCGCAACCCGCACGCCGGCACCATCTTCGTCGTCCCCGGCCGCAACGACACCCTCCGGGTCAACGGGGCCGCCCGCGTCGTCGACGACGGTGACTACTTCGACGCCCTGGCGGTCAAGGGAAAGCGTCCGATCCTGGCGGTGGAGATCGACGTCGACGAAGTCTTCTACCACTGCTCCAAGGCGTTCCTGCGTGCGGATCTGTGGAAACCGGAGACCTGGACTCCCCGCACGCTGCCCACGGTGGCCGCCATCACCAGGATGGTCATGCCCGAACTCGAGGTCCCGCTGGTCGACGACCGCGAGACCGACGAGCAGTACCGCAAGTACCTGTACTGACCGTTCGCCGCGAGCCGACGGCCGGTCGGCGCGGGACCGCAGATCACGTGTCGTGGCGGCGATCACACCGATACCCTCGAAGGGCGATGCGGCACCCTGCAGCGGTTTCGGGTGCGGGCCACGACGAGACGGCGAAGGGAAGGCCATGGGCAGCTACAGCGAGGCGTTCACACAGGCGAGCGATGATCGTGAGGCGTTCTGGCTCTCCGCCGCGGAAGCGGTGGACTGGCACACCCCGCCGACCACGGCGCTCGACGATTCCGACGCCCCGTTCTACCGCTGGTTTCCCGGCGCCACGCTGAACACCTGTCACAACGCGCTCGATCGGCATCTCGCTGACGGCAACGACGGGCGGACGGCGCTGATCTGGGACTCGGCCATGACCGGGGAGCGACGGCACTACACCTATGCGGCGCTGCTCGATGTGGTCTCCAGATTCGCCGGAGTGCTGACTGCACAGGGTGTCTCGGCCGGAGACCGCGTGGTCATCTACATGCCGATGATCCCGGAGGCCGCCATCGCGATGCTCGCGTGCGCGCGGATCGGTGCGGTGCATTCGGTGGTGTTCGGTGGGTTCGCCGCCCGGGAGCTCGCCACGCGCATCGATGATGCCGAGCCCGTCGCCGTCGTCACGGCGTCGGGAGGCCTGGAACCGGGACGCACGGTCGAGTATCTGCCGATGGTGGCGAAGGCCATCGAGATGTCGGCGACACCGCCGCGCACCGTCATCGTCAAGGATCGTCCGGAGATCACCGGCAGCGCCGCCGATCACGCCGGCTGGCTGGACTGGGATGAGGTCACCGACACCGCCGAACCGGTCGACCCGGTACCGGTCGCCGCGACCGATCCCCTTTACATCCTCTACACCTCGGGAACCACCGGGAAGCCCAAGGGAGTCGTCCGCGACAACGGCGGGCACGCGGTCGCGTTGACCTGGTCGATGACGAACATCTACGACATCGCCGCGGGTGACGTGTGGTGGACGGCGTCGGACGTCGGATGGGTCGTCGGGCACTCCTACATCGTCTACGCGCCGCTCTTCGTGGGGGCGACGACGGTGATGTACGAGGGCAAACCGGTCGGCACCCCCGACGCCGGCGCGTTCTGGCGGGTCATCGCCGATCACGGTGTCAAGGCCCTGTTCACCGCGCCGACGGCGATCCGCGCGATCCGCAAGGCGGACCCAGAAGCCACCGAACTCGCGAAGTACGACACGTCGTCCCTGCAGACCTTGTTCGCAGCCGGCGAGCGCCTCGACCCCGACACGTTCGCCTGGGCGTCCGACGTCCTCGGGGTCCCGGTCGTCGACCATTGGTGGCAGACCGAGACCGGCTGGGCGATCGCGGCGAATCTCCGTGGGCTCGAGCCGATGCCGATCAAGGCGGGTTCGCCGACGGTGCCCGTGCCCGGATATCGGGTGGGCGTCGTCGACGCCGAGGGCAACACGCTCGGAGCGGGGGAGGAGGGCAACATCGTCATCAGCCTGCCGCTGCCGCCCGGGACCCTCGCCGGCTTGTGGCGCGACGAGGAGCGTTACCGCAAGTCGTATCTGTCGGCATTCGACGGCTACTACCTGACCGGCGACTCCGGCTACGTCGACGCGGACGGATACGTGTTCGTCCTGGGTCGTTCCGACGATGTGATCAACGTTGCCGGACACCGGCTCTCGACCGGCAGCATCGAAGCGGTGGTGGCGTCGCATCCGGCCGTCGCCGAGTGTGCGGTCATCGGCATCCGGGACGACCTCAAGGGGCAGCGCCCCAGCGGTTACGTGGTGCTCAAGTCCGGTGTCGACATCGAGGCCGAGACATTGCGAAGCGAACTGGTGTCCCTGGTACGCAACGAGATCGGGGCGGTGGCCACCTTCCGGGACGTCACCGTCGTGCCGGCGCTGCCCAAGACGCGGTCGGGCAAGATCCTGCGGAAGACCATGCGGCAGATCGCGGATCATGAAGAGTACACAGTGCCCTCGACCATCGAGGACCCCGACGTGCTGACGGCGCTGGCCGATCAGCTCAGGGGCTGAGCATGCTCGACGCCTTGATACGCAACGCGATCCGGCTCGTACCGTTCGTCGGGATCGTCGGCACGATCATCACCACGCTCATCGACGCGTTCACCCCCGGCGGTGACCTGGGCCGGGATCTGCTCGAGAATTCGGTGCTGTGGATGATCGGTGTCCAGGGATGGATGACCGGGTGCGGCCACATGTTCGTCGGTGAGCCGATCGCGGAGTCCATCGGGTGGCCACCGAAGACCCCGTGGCAGTGGGAGGTCGGGCTCGCCAGCCTCGCGACGGGTGTGTTGGGCGTGATCGCGTCGGGCTTCGGCGACGAATTCACCCTGGCCACCATCATCGCGTTCTCGGTGTTCTACCTGGGTGCCGCGGTGGGTCATGTGCGGGAGATGGTGATCCACCGGAACTTCAAGGCGGGCAACGCCGGCCCCATCTTCTTCTTCGACGTGCTGGTCCCGATCTATCTGATCGTGTTGTATGTGATCGTCGTGTAGCGGAGACTTGGCGCGTGCACCGAGACGAGCACCGCGAACTCCCCGTCGATCCCGACGAACGTCCGCTGCACCTCCGGGTGCATGCGCTCGCCTGGGTCTTCGCCGGGGGACTCGTCGGCACCGGCGTGCGGTACTGGGCCGAGGGAGCGTTTCCCGCCCAGCAGGGACACTGGCCGTGGGCGACGTTCGGGGTCAACATCATCGGCGCGTTCGTCCTGGGGGCGCTGCTGGAATTGCTTGCGCGGCTCGGCCACGACGAGGGATGGCGCCAGCGGATACGACTGTTCGGCGGCACCGGCATCTGTGGCGCGCTGACCACTTACAGCACGTTCGCGCTGGAGATCACCGAACTGACACGGGCGTCGGCGGTGGTGACCGCGTTGTCCTACGCGGTCGTCAGCGTGGTCCTCGGTCTCGCTGCGGCGGCGTGCGGGATCGCGCTCGCCTCCCGGGTGGCGCGGGCGTGATCGCGCTGGCCGTCATGGTGGCGGGTGCGCTGGGCGCGGTCTCCCGGTTCGTCGTCGACGGAGCGGTCAGAAACCGATGGCCGACGACGACGCCCTGGGGCACGTTCGCGATCAACGTCAGCGGCTCCGCGTTGCTGGGGCTGCTCGCCGGCCTCGTTGTCTTTCACGGGGCGCCACACGAGTGGCAGGTGATCGCCGGAACCGGGTTCTGCGGTGGCTACACGACTTTCAGCACGGCCGCGTTCGAGACGGTGCGGCTGGCGCAGCGGGAGGAGCGGTGGAGGTCCGGGGCATATGCGGTCGGAACGCTCGTCGCGTCGGTGACCGCGTGCGCGACGGGCATGTGGGTCGTCTGGCTCGCCTGACAGCCGGTTCGCGCCAACGGCTCGGCCCCGCGGCGAGAGTGTCGTCGCGGGGCCGAGAGGCGTTGTGTGTCAGCCGATCACTTGAGTTCGGCGCTGCTCTTGTTCAGCACACGCCGCGCAATGATCAGGTTCTGGATCTGCTGGGTTCCCTCGAAGATGTCGAGGATCTTGGAGTCACGGGCCCACTTCTCCACGAGCAGCCGCTCCGAGTACCCGAGGGTGCCGGTCAGTTCGACGACCTTGTTGGTGACGTCGGTGGCGGTGCGTCCGGCCTTGGCCTTCGACATCGACGCCTCGGTGGAGTTCGGCTGCTTGTTGTCGGCCATCCACGCCGCCCGCATCGTGTGCAGGTACGCGGCCTCGAAATCGGCTTCCATCCGCAGGAATTCGGCCGCGGCGGCATGCTGGTCGGCGGCGGGCCGATCGTAGTCGACCTCGATGCCGGCCTCGTCGAGAATCCGGCGCAGCTCCTCGAGCGCGGCGCGGGTCACACCCACGGCCATGCCGGCCACCAGCGGACGGGTGTTGTCGAAGGTCTGCATGACCCCGCCGAACCCCTTCTTGGTGTCGACCTCGGGTGAGCCGAGCAGGTTCTCCTTCGGGATGCGGCAGTTCTCGAAGCGGATCGCGGCGGTGTCGGAGACCTTGATCCCGAGCTTGTGCTCGAGACGTTCGACGGTGACGCCCGGATGGGTGCGGGGAACCACGAAGCTCTTGATGGCGGCCCGGCCGGCGCTCTTGTCGACCGTCGCCCAGACGACGATGTGGGTTGCGCGCGACCCCGCGGTCACGTAGATCTTCTCGCCGTTGATGACGTACTCGTCGCCGTCGAGCGTGGCCGTGGTGGAGACGGCGGCCGAGTCGGAACCGAAACCGGGCTCGGTGATGGCCATCGCGGCCCACACCTTGCCGAATCGTTCGAGCTGTTCGTCGGTGGCGACCGCGGCGATCGCCGAGTTGCCGAGTCCCTGGTAGGGGATGCTCAGCATGAGACCGACGTCGCCCCAAGAGGTTTCGATCACGTTGACCACGGACTGCATGTTGCCGCCGTTGACCACCGCGCCGTCGGACTTCGGCTTCTCCTTCTTCTGCTGGCTACGACCGCCGTCGGCGCCCGCACCGGCCTGGCCGGTCTCGGACAGGCCGTCGTACAGGCTTGCCAGGGTGTCGAGCTCGACGGGGTAATCGTGCTCGCGCAGGTCGTACTTGCGGGAGATGGGCCGGAATATCTCCGCCGCCGCCTGATGGGCCTGGTCGACGGTGACGTTCAGCTTCTTCGGGAGTTCGAGATTGATGCTCATGAGAGATTCTTTCGCTGCATTCCGAACGCGGTCAGAGGACGACGATGCCTTCGCCGATGCCGGCGCCGCGGAGGTCGCGGTACCAGCGTTCGACGGGGTGCTCCTTGGTGAAACCGTGGCCGCCGAGCAGCTGGACGCCGTCGAGACCGATCTGCAGGCCCTTGTCGATCGTCAGCTTGCGGGCGAGTGCTGCCTCGCGGGCGAAGGACAGGCCCTGCTCGGCGCGGGCGGCACCGCGCAGCGTGACGAGGCGGATCGAGTCGACCTCGGTCGCCATCGTGGCGACCATGAAGGCGACCGCCTGACGGTTGGAGATGGGCTCGCCGAACGCTTCACGCTCGTTCACGTAGGGGATGACGTAGTCGAGGACGGCGCGCGCGGTGCCGGCGGCCAGCGCCGACCAGCCCAGGCGGGACAACCGCACGACGTCGCGGTAGGCGGTCGCCGCGGCGTCGGGTTCGCCGCCGATGATCGCGCTTGCCGGGACGGCGACGTCCTGCAGGAGCAGGCGCCCCATCCCCGCGGCACGCACGCCCATGCCCGGGTCGGCTTCGACGATCAGGCCCTTGCTGTCGGATTCGACGATGAACAGGGTCGGCTTGCCGTCGAGCTGGGCGCCGACGATGAACAGCTCCGAGGAACCGGCGGCCGGGACGAAAGACTTGACGCCGTTGAGGCGGAAGCCGCTGGGCACGCGGGTCGCCTTGGTGTTCAAGGCGAAGGCGTCGAACAGCGGACGGGGCTCGGCGATGACGACGGCCGCCTGGGGCACGTTCTCACCGGCGAAGTCGGGCAGGTAGGTGCGCTGCTGCTCGTCGGTGCCGAAGTTGGTGAGCGTGGTGGCCACACCGCTCGGCGCGAGCAGCGGAAGCGCGAGTCCCATGTCGCCGTAGGCCATTGCCTCGGCGACGAGCGCATTGGTGACGACACCGCGCTCGGTGGCCGCGCCCTCGAACTCCTCGGGGACGTTGATCATCGTGATGCCGAGTTCGGCCGACCGCTTGACGATGTCCTCGGGTGCGGCGGCCGCCGCGTCGGCGTCGTGGGCGGCGGGGCGCAGGATCTCGGTGGCGAACTCCTTCACCGTCTCCGAGATCATCTGCTGTTCGTCGTCGGGGGTGAGGTTGAAGTAGTCCTTGGGTGCGCTGGTGAGTCGCTTGGCCTGACCCGAGCCGCCGCCCTGTGCTGCCTTGAACGCGCGGTTCGCCGCCCCGAGGGTCTGGAATCCGGTCTTGGTGCCCTGGTAGGCGATGCGGTTGATCGGCTCGCGGATCTTGTACTTCTCGGCGAACTCGGACCCGGTCACCGTGGTCAGGACGCGCATCGCGGTGCCGATGAAGTTGCGCGGATGCGGGTTGCGTCCGACTGCGGAGGTGTCGCGCGGTTCGGTGTGAGTTGTCATGATCACCAGCCGTTTCTTTCCAGTCGCCCCGGTCGGGGTCTCTGCGTGGATCCACATGTGTGGGTGGACAGGGTCGATGCGACCGACCTTACTCGGTAGTAAGTCCCAACCTTACTTCGGAGTAAGAAGTTTGTCACGCACTTGCCCGACCCCACCCGTCGGCACACCCGCTACGCTGGCCGCATGACCCTCGATCACCGCCGCGAACAGGGCTTATCGGCCAATCAGGTGGTGGGCGCGACGACCGTCGCCGTGGTCGGTGCCGCCGCACTCGGAGCTGCCAGTGTGTTCACCCCGGGCGGCGTCGACGCCGGACCGCAACTCTGCCCGTTCGCGGTGATGACCGGCCTCCCGTGCCCCGGATGTGGACTCACCCGCAGCTGGGTGGCACTCATGCACGGCGACGTCGGGTCAGCGTTCACGTTCAACATCTTCGGGCCGGTGTTCCTGGTGCTGACCGCGACCACCGTGGTGGCTGCGACCCTCACCCTGGTGCGCCGTCGCGGGTCGCCGCTGTCGAGGTGGCGCGACCTCGTGCTCGGCCCGGTCGGTGCCGTTCTGCTGGGGGTGTGGTTGGCCTACGGTCTCGCGCGGATTCTCGACGCGGTGGTCGGTTGGGGGTTCTTCCCGGTCGTGGTGTGAGCGTGCCGCTGTGTGAGCGCGCGTGAGCGTGCACAGTGGACATATGCAGATCACCCACTTCGGCCATTCCTGTCTGCTCGTCGAGATCGACGGGACCAAGGTGCTCTTCGATCCGGGGAACTTCTCGCACGGGTTCGACGGCATCAGCGGTCTCGACGCCATCCTGATCACCCATCAGCATCCCGACCACTGCGACGTCGCGAAGCTGCCCGACCTCGTCGCGGCCAACCCCGACGCGATCCTGTACGCCGACCCGCAGACGACGAGTCAACTCAACGGCGATGCCGTGGCCGGCGAGTGGACGGCCGCCCGCAGCGGCGACCAGATCGAGATAGGCTCGCTCACCGCACGTTTCACCGGCGGCCGGCATGCGGTGATCCACCCCGAGATCCCGGTCATCGACAACGTCGCCTACGTCCTCGGCACCGCCGAGCAGCCGGGACAGTTCATGCATCCGGGCGATTCGTTCTACATCCCGTTCGAACACGTCGACGTGCTCGCGCTTCCGTCGGCCGCACCGTGGATGAAACTCAGTGAGTCGGTCGACTATCTGCGCGCGATGGCGCCCCGCGTCGCGGTGCCCATCCATCAGGCGATCCTGTCCGACGCCGGTAGCGGGATCCACTACGGGCGACTGGCCGACATGAAGGCCGACGCGACCGAGTTCACGGTGCTGGAGAAGGAGCGCGCCACGCAGGTCTGAGTGGGTTCGGGGGCCCTGCTCCCTAATCCGAAAGAACCACAGACCCGCTGGCCCGCCCTGCGCCCTGAGGAGCGCCCGGAGCTTGCGGAAGGCGCGTCACGAAGGGTCTCCGCCTCATCGATCGCCGGCGCCCCCCGGGTGCGCTCGGTGGACGGCGACGAGCTCGTTGAGGTGGGTGGCCACCTGGATCAGCGGGGTGGTGGTCTGTGAGGCCTCCGACAGGACCACCGCGCCCTCGATCGCCGCGACGATGGTGGTGGCCAGGGAGGCGGTTGCTTCGGGCGCGATGCCGTCGTCGCGGAGCCGACGCTCGATGAGATCCCGCCACTCGTCGAAGACGTCGGCGGCGGCGGCCGCGGCTTCCGGTGCCGACAGGCGGCCCAGTGCGGCGGCCACCACGGGGCACCCGCCCTCGAAGTCCGTGGTGGACAGCGCTGCCGACCACATGTCGGCGAACGCCATGATCGGGTCGGCCTCGGCGACGATCTCGGTGAGGAGTGCGGTGATCATGCCGCCCGAGCTGCGCGTGGCGGCCGCCATCAGTTCCGACTTGCCGCCCGGGAAGTTGAGATAGATGGATCGGCGGGCGACGCCGCTGTGTTCGAGGATGTCCGAGACGGCAGTGCCCGCGACACCGTGCCGTCGCATGAGATCCGCGGTCGCCTCGATCAATTGGTCTCGCGCTGCCATCGAATGCCACTCCCTCGTCCGTCACGGGCCCACCGGGCGACCGGCCGCTCCTTGCAGTATACCAATCGGTCTACTAGGGTCCTCGGAAGTAGACCAATCGGTATAGAACCGGGTTCGTCCCCGGGGCACACGCAATCCAGTCGTAGGAGATGAAGATGACCGACACGGTGACACTGGCAGCACCTCTGACGCTTCCCTCGGGTCAGGTCCTGCCGAACCGGATCATGAAAGCAGCCCTGAGCGAGGGTCTGGGCGATGCGGGTGCCGGCCCGGACGATCGTCTGGAGCGTCTCTACTCGCGCTGGGCGGCGGGCTCCTACGGCCTGGTCGTCACCGGCAATGTGATGGTGGATCGGCGGTATCTCGGGGAGCCCGGGAACGTCGTGGTCGAGGACGACCGGCATCTCGATGCGCTCACGCGTTGGGCGAAGACCACGCAGGACGGTGGATCACCCATCTGGATGCAGATCAATCACCCGGGGCGACAAGCCAATCCGTTGACGACCGAGGGCCGTGTGGTGGCTCCGTCGGCCGTTCGCCTCGCCATCCCGGGGGTGCCGACCCCGCGCGCCCTCGCCGACGCGGAGATCAAAGAGATCATCTCGCGATTCGCGACCACCGCCGCGGTGGCCGAGGCGGCGGGTTTCGACGGGGTGCAGATCCACGGCGCCCACGGATATCTGCTGTCACAGTTCTTGTCGCCGCTGGCGAACCGACGCGAGGACAGGTGGGGCGGCTCCATCGAGAACCGGGCTCGTTTCGCCCTCGAGGTCGTCCGTGCGGTGCGCGCTGCAGTCCGGCCAGGTTTCGGTGTCGGCATCAAGCTGAACTCCGCGGACTTCCAGCGTGGCGGATTCTCCGAAGACGAGTCGCGCACCGTGATCGCGTTGCTCGCGTCCGAGCAGCTCGATCTCATCGAGATCAGCGGCGGCAGCTATGAGTCGCCCGCGATGATGGGGCGGCCCGTCCAGTCGGCGAGCACTCGCGAGAGGGAGGCGTACTTCCTGGAGTACGCCGTCACCGTCCGCGAACTCGCCGCGGGGATCCCGCTCGCCGTCACCGGCGGCTTCCGCACGCAGACAGCCATGGCGGCCGCGATCGCCGACGGCGCCTGCGACCTCGTCGGGATCGGACGACCGACGGTGACCACACCCACCGCAGCGCTCGACGTGATGACCGGCGACCTCGATCGTCTGACGTCGCAGCAGCAGCGGTTGCCGCTTCCGTCCCGACTGTCCGGCACCGCGACCGCCAGGTCTCTGGAAGGGGCACTCGACCTGCAGTGGCACACCGACCAACTGCACCGGATGGCCGGCGGCGAAGACCCGAACCCGGCCCGTCCGCTCTGGCGGACCGCGGTGACGACGGTGCGGCGCAACGGGATCGGCGCGCTGCGAAGCACGCGGAACGTGAAGTCGCGCGATGCCAGGGCGGTCCGGAAGTTCCGGTTCGAGCGCAACGTCGGACGCTACCTCGCCAATCCGGCTGTGGCCGCGCTCAATCGCCTCGGGATCGGCACCCACCTGGCGACGGACCTGGAGACCGTCGGCCGCAAGACGGGTCTGGCCCGCAGGGTTCCGGTGTCGGCCGCCTTCGACTCCGACGGAGCCTGGGTCATCAGTCAGCACGGCAAGCGGTCGGGATGGGGGATCAACATCACGGCGAACCCGACGGTGCGCATCCGCCACGGCCGTCAGTGGCGCACGGGGACAGCGCAGTTCGTACCCGACGACGACGTGGTCGCGCGAGCGCGTACCTTCGCCACCAGTCCACTGTTCGCCGGTCTGACGTCGGCCACCATCCGCGCGCTCCAGAGTGACCCGATCTCGGTACGGATCACCTTCACCGACTGAAGTGCCCCTCAGGCGCGCAGCGACTCCACGACTTCAGGCGCGCAGCGCCTTCGACACCTCAGGCGCGCAGCGCCTCCACGACCTCGTCGTGCAGCAGTCCGTTGCTGGCCACCGCGCTGCCGCCGGCGGGGCCGGGCGTGCCGTCGAGGGCGGTGAACCGTCCGCCCGCCTCACGCACCAGGATGTCGAGGGGGGCCAGGTCCCACAGCGAGACCTCCGGTTCGGCGGTGACGTCGACCGCTCCTTCGGCGACGAGGCAGTAGTTGAAGAAGTCCCCGTAGCCGCGCACGCGCCACACCCGGTCGGTGAGGTCGATGAATCGGTCGCGGATACCGCGGTCGGCCCAGCCGGACAGGCTCGAGAACGCGAGGCTCGCCGATCCGAGGTCGGCGACCCCGGACACCGACAAGCGTCGCACCTCGTCGTCGCCGAATCGGGCGTGGGCGCCGAGACCCGTTGCCGCCCACCAGCGCCGGTGGAGTGCCGGTGCCGAGACCACGCCCACCGTCGGCACGCCGTCGATGAGGAGCGCGATCAGTGTCGCCCACACCGGGACACCGCGCACGAAGTTCTTGGTGCCGTCGATGGGATCGATGACCCATTGCCGTCCGGACAGCGTGGCGTCGCCGCCGAACTCCTCGCCGAGGACGGTGTCCGCGGGCCGGCGTGCGGCGAGCCGTTCGCGGATCATCGTCTCGCAGGCCAGATCGGCGTCGGACACGGGTGTGAGGTCGGGTTTGTCGTCGACGCGGAGGTCGACGGCCCCGAACCGGTCCATCGTCAGCACGTCGGCGGAGTCGGCGAGTGAGAGTGCGAGTTCGACGTCGTCGCTGAACTTCGTCGGGCCGGGAGGGACGGACATGCCCGGTAGGGTAGCTCTCATGTGGCTGACCGTGACGTTCACCCTGTTGATCGCGGCACTCATCGTGGTGCTGGTGGTGCAGTGGCAGCGCGGGCGCAATCCGCAGCCGATGTCGGCGGCGAAGGCCTCCCAGTTCGTGCAGGGCACGTTCACGATCGTCGGGGTCTCCGACCGCGACGACGATCCGACCACGAGCGCCACCGACAAGAACGGCGACCGGTTCTGCACGATCTCCGGGACGATCGTCGGTCCCGAGACCAATCCGACCGAGGTGTACGGGACGCTCGTCCTCGGTGCGGGTGACCCGTGGCCCCAGATCGGCGACGATCTGCCGGTCCTCTACAAACCGCAGAAGGCCGCGACGTCGTGGCGGTTCGGGGTGATGCCCGAGCAGGGGCCCGGCCCACTCTGATCCTCCCGGGCGCTCGCGCGCCGGACTGTCGGTACTCTGGATAACCGTGCATCCCGACGTGACCGCAGACCTCGAATCCCTCGACGCCACCTTGACCACCGTTGAGAAGGTGCTCGATCTCGAGGAGCTCCGTCGTCGCATCGACGAACTCGAGATGCAGGCCTCTGACCCGGACCTGTGGAACGACCAGGACCATGCCCAGAAGGTGACCAGCGAGCTGTCCCACGCGCAGTCCGAACTCCGGAAGGTCTCCGAGCTGCGCCAGCGACTCGAGGACCTGCCGGTGCTCTACGAGCTGGCCGAGGCCGAAGAAGGTGACGACAGGGTCGCCGCGCTGGCCGACGCCGACTCCGAGCGCGAGAGCCTGCGGACCGACATCCAGGCGATGGAGGTCAAGACGATGCTCGCCGGCGAATACGACTCGCGCGACGCGGTCGTCAACATCCGTTCCGGCGCCGGCGGCGTCGACGCGGCCGACTGGGCGCAGATGCTGATGCGCATGTACATCCGCTGGGCCGAGCAGAAGGGTTACGGTGTCGAGGTCTACGACACGTCCTATGCAGAGGAGGCGGGCCTCAAGAGTGCGACCTTCGCGGTGAAGGCCCCGTACATGTACGGCACGCTCTCGGTCGAACAGGGCACCCATCGACTCGTGCGCATCAGTCCGTTCGACAACCAGAGCCGGCGCCAGACGTCTTTCGCCGAGGTCGAGGTGCTGCCGGTGGTCGAGACCACCGACCACATCGACGTCGACGAGAACGACATCAAGGTCGACGTCTATCGGTCGTCGGGTCCCGGTGGGCAGTCGGTCAACACGACCGACTCGGCGGTCCGCCTGACGCACATCCCGACCGGCATCGTCGTGACGTGTCAGAACGAGAAGAGTCAGCTGCAGAACAAGGCGTCGGCGATGCGCGTCCTGCAAGCCAAGCTCCTCGACCGCAAGCGGCAAGAGGAACGCGCCGAGCTCGATGCGCTGAAGGGTGACGGCGGCTCGAGCTGGGGCAACCAGATGCGTTCCTACGTCCTGCACCCGTACCAGATGGTGAAGGACCTGCGGACCGGCGTCGAGGACAACAACCCGACGTCGGTGCTCGACGGCGAACTGGACAAGTTCATCGAGGCCGGGATCCGCTGGCGGATGGCGACCGCCGAAGCGTGATCGCCTCACCCGCCGATCTGCTGCTGGCCGCTGAGCCGAGCCCGACCGAACTGCTCCTCGGTCGGGTCTATGTCTGGCTCGTCACCAGCGGCCTGGAAATCGTGATCTGGATCCTGGGCGCGGTCCTGCTGGCCCGTCTGATCCGATGGTTCGCCGACAAATACGCCTCGCGTGTGGATTCGCGGTTCTCGACCAGCGATCTCATCGTGCAGACCGAAGACGCGAAGCATCGTCGGGCGCTGGTCGACGTCGTCGCCTGGACCTTGATCGTCGTGATCGCGATCATCGTGATCATCCACTCACTGTCGGTGTTCGGCATTCCGCTGACCGGGCTGACCGGGCCCACGGCGGTGATCGGTGCCGCACTCGGCTTCGGTGCACAGCGCATCGTGCAGGACATCCTGGCCGGGTTCTTCGTCGTCGCGGAGAAGCAGTACGGCTACGGCGACGTGGTCGATCTGACCGTGACCGGCAATTCGCCCGCCGAGGGCACCGTGGAGGACGTGACGCTGCGGGTGACCAAGCTGCGCACCGCCGAAGGAGAGGTCATCACCGTTCCCAACGGGCAGATCGTCAAGGCCACCAACCTCTCGAAGGACTGGGCGCGCGCGGTTGTCGACGTCCCGGTTCCGTCCGAAGCCGACATCGGGATGGTCAACGAGACGCTGGATCGGGTCGGCCGCGAGTTCTACGCGTTGCCGCGGTGGCACGACATCCTGCTCGACGCACCGTCGTCGCTCGGCGTCATCAGCCTCGAGCTCGACGCGATCACGGTGCGCATGGTGACGCGCACCCTGCCGGGCAAACAGTTCGAGGTGGGACGTGCGTTGCGTGTCCACATCATCCGCGCGCTGGCACGTGAGGGAATCAACGTGCCCGCTCGCGAGGTACGCGCCGCCGGAGGGCCACCGGCAACGCAGGCCGACCAAGGCAACCGGGACGGGGGAGACTGATGGTGGACTCACCGAACGCCCCGGGCCGGCACGGGTCCGGCGAGAACCACCCCGAGCGGCCCATCCCCGGCGCGGACGACCCGACCCAGATCATCCCGACGCAGGGCATCCCTCCGCAGGACCCGTCACCACCCGAGTCGCCGGCCGCCCCCGACCGCAGGCGGCGGTTCGACTGGGGTCACATCGCACGGACCCGGGTCCGCACGAGCACCGCGATCCTCGTCGCCGTGTTCCTGGCGTGCTGCGTGCTGTACGGATACACCTCGCAGCGCTACGGGGTCGTGGCCCCGGCTCCCGCCCGACCCGCCCCGACGACCTCGCAGACGGTCGAACCGACCTACGAGCCACCGCCGACCACGTCGTCGACGACCACCACCAGCACCGAACCGTCGACGACCGACACGACCGGCGGCGTGGAGGGCACGGACGGCACCTCGACCGACGGAACGGGATCGCAGACGCCGAGCACGAGCCGCGAGACCATCCCGGGACTGCCGAACATCCCGTTCCCGAATTTCGGCGGACAAACCCCGACCACGACGGTCCCGACACGCTGACGCGGCCGGAAACGGCTGGTCAAGCGTGCGGCCGCGCCGGTATGTCGCGCCTGAACACGCTCTCAGGAGTCGTCGTTACACTGGCACACCGTGATCAAGCTGGAGAACGTCACGATGCAGTACAAGGCGTCCAGTCGACCCGCTCTGAAGGATCTGAGCCTCGAGGTCGACAAGGGGGAGTTCGCGTTTCTGATCGGTCCGTCGGGATCGGGCAAGTCGACGTTCTTCCGGCTCCTCCTCAAGGAGGACCGTCCGACGAGTGGCGACGTGTATCTCGGCGAGTTCCACGTCAACCGGCTGCGGGCGCGCGCGGTGCCGAAGCTGCGGCAGTCCATCGGGTGCGTGTTCCAGGATTTCCGGCTGCTGCAGAAGAAGACCGTCGCCGAGAATGTCGCGTTCGCGCTCGAGGTGATCGGACAGCCGAAATCGACCATTCAGCGTGTCGTGCCCGAGGTGCTCGAGTACGTGGGTCTGGAGGGCAAGCACGATCGCATGCCCTACGAGCTGTCCGGCGGCGAGATGCAGCGCGTGGCGATCGCGCGCGCCATCGTGAACCGGCCGCTGGTGCTCCTCGCCGACGAGCCGACCGGAAACCTCGACCCGGAGACCAGTGAGGAGATCGTCGACGTCCTCGACCGCGTCAACCGTCGGGGCACCACCGTGGTGATGGCCACCCACGACCGCCACATCGTCGACGCCATGCGCCGGCGGGTCCTCGAGTTCGACAACGGACAGCTCGTGCGCAACGACCCCCAAGGTGTGTACGGGATCGGCTGACCAACCGCGCCCTGCAATCACACACCCACGACCCAAGGACTGTCTGAGCAAGCATGCGAGCGAATTTCATCCTGAGCGAGGTTCTCAACGGACTCCGCCGCAACGCGACCATGACCATCGCGATGATCATCACCACGGCGATCACGCTGGGCATGTTCGGCGGCGGTCTGCTGGTGATCCAGATGGCCGACAAGAGTCAGCAGATCTTCCTCGACCGCGTGGAGATGGAGTTCTACCTCAATCCCGAGGTGACCGAACGGGATCCGCAGTGCGAGTCCGACCCGTGTGCCCAGTTGCGTCGCGGGCTCGAGAACGAGCCGGGCGTGACCTCGGTGACCTACCTGGACAAGGACGAGGCCTTCAAGCGCGCCAAGGAGATCTTCGCGAACAACCCCGACCTCGCCGAGAACATCGTGGAGGGCACGCTGCCCGCCTCCCTGCGTGTGCGGGTGTCCGACCCAGGGCAGTTCGATGCGGTGCTCACCAAATACGCGGACCGGAAAGACCTGGGCGTGGACGCCTTCAAGGACGACCGCAAACTGGTGCAGCGGATCTTCAGCGTGCTCGACGGGGTCCGCAACGCGACGTTCGCCATCGCCTCGGTACTGGCGATCGCGGCGATCCTGTTGATCATCAACACCGTTCAGGTCGCTGCGTTCACCAGACGGACCGAGGTCTCGATCATGCGCCTGGTGGGCGCCACCCGGTGGTACACCCAGCTGCCATTCCTCCTCGAGGCGGTGGTGTCCGCCTTCGTCGGCTCCGTGCTGGCCATCGGCGGTCTCTTGCTGGCCAAGAAGTTCTTCTTCGACAACGCGTTACGCGAGTTGTACGGGGTCAGTTTCTTCGCCCGGATCGAGTTGACCGACGTGCTGTTCGTCGCACCGTTCCTGGTGCTCGGCGGAATTGTGTTGGCCGGCGCGACCGCGTATGTCACGCTTCGTGTCTATGTCCGGGAATGATCCGTCCGTGCCGACGGTTCCGATTGTCGGCTGTCAGCAACACGTGGGTCGTCCGCAGGTCGGCCGGTATCGAGTCGAGGAGGTGAGTGCATGCCGAAGGAAAAGGGACGCAATGTGATCGCGTCCAACCGGAAGGCCCGGCACAACTACGCCATCCTCGACGTCTACGAGGCCGGGATCGTGCTCGTGGGCACCGAGGTGAAGAGCCTCCGCGCAGGCAAGGCCTCGCTGGTCGACGCGTTCGCGACGATCGACGACGGCGAGGTCTGGCTCCATGCCCTGCACATCGCCGAGTACGGCAACGGCTCGTGGACCAACCACTCTGTGCGGCGCAAACGCAAACTGCTCATGCACCGCCGCGAGATCGACAACCTGGTCGGCAAGATCCGCGACGGCAATCTCACGCTTGTGCCGTTGTCGATGTACTTCAACGACGGCAAGGTGAAGGTCGAGCTCGCACTCGCGCGCGGTAAGCAGGCCCACGACAAGCGCCAGGACATCGCCAAGCGGACCGCCCAGCGCGAGGTCGAGCGTGAGGTCGGTCGTCGCGTGAAGGGGATGGGGTGAGTCAGCCGCTCGTCTCGGGCTGACGTTGCTGCGCTCCACCCATCTGCGGTCCACCCATCTGGGGGCCGCCTCCCATTCCCGGGCCGTTGTCGCCCTGCTGCCAGACGGCGGCGGGTGTCGGCCGGTCAGACGTTGTATCGCCGGTGATGTAGCCGGCGCCGAACCCCAGTCCGCCCGCGACGATGGCCAGTCCGGCTGCGCCGGCGATCAGGGCCGACCGGGCCGGGGCGGTCTTCGGGGCCACCGGTCGCGGGGCGGGGGAGGCGTGGTCGGGTTCGTGCTCGCCGGGGGTCGGGGAGGTCATCTCGGTCTCGCTCTCGTCGGTCGGCCGAAGTCCGTCCTCGGCTCACGAGGTCTCCACGATCCCGGCGGCGCCTGGGCCGGGCCTGGCGGGCAGCTGTGAATGAGCTGGCAGCTCATCCGACCTCGCCCTTCGCGCGGGTCGTCGGCGTCACGCGGCGCGGTCGGCGCTGATCTGCTCGGTCCGGTGCATCGTCGAGACGTCGGCACTCGGGCGGTAGGTGCGCTCGTAGCGCTCGATGTCGGCTCGTCGCAGGAGTGGTGTCATCGGGTCGGCGGAGAGGATGTCGCCGCCCGAGAAGCGTGATCGACGGCTGAGCACCGACTGGTGCCGGAAGCACGCGACAGATGTCGTCAAGAGGACCGCCATCCCGACGCCGAACGGCCACGCGGGCGCGGCGACGCCATCGGCCAACGCCACCACGAACAACCCGAGAAACAGAAACGCGAGCAGCAGGATCAAGTATCCGGTGAAAGCAAAACATGTCGATCGAGGCGTTCCGCGCACGACGAACTCCTTCCGTTGAGTGGTCCCGACCCGATTCGCTACACCCACTGTAGCGCTACGCTACGTGTAGCGTTTCGCCGCGCGGTATCATTTCTGCCAGAGATCGGATCCGGAGTGGCTGGAAGTGCGAGGTGATCACGAGTGGCAGGCGACAGCGGCACGAAGATCGTCCGGTCGACCCTCGAACTGCTCCGCACCCGCGGGCCGGCGGGGGTCACGGTCGAGAGCGTCGCCGCCCACTCCGGGGTGGCGCGCACGACGATCTATCGCCGATACCGCAACCGGAACGAGATGCTCAGCGCCGCGTTGCTGGAGGTCGCGGTGGTCGAGCCGCCCGATGCGGACCTGTCCGCCGAGGCCCGGCTCCGCTGGGTGGTGCGCCACGCGGCGTCGATGGTGGTCGACGGCATCGGTTTCGGCGGCATGGCGGCCCTGCTGACCGATTCCGATCCCGAGTTCGGCGTCCTTTTCCGGCAGGTGCTGGCGCGGCATCGCTCCGAACTCCGGGAAGTCCTCGACGCGGGCAAACGGAACGGTCAGTTCGCGTCGTCGATGGAGCCTGAAGTGCTGGTCGACGGCATCGTCGGGGCGCTCGTCGCCGAGCGCGCCCGCACGGGAGGTGTCGCCGACGACTGGGAGGACCGAACGGTCACCGCCTTCGCTCCCATGGCCTTCGCCGCCGACGGTGACCGCCGAGGACGCGCGCCGGGGAAACGGGAATGAACTCTGCGCAACGAGTTGTTAGACTGAAGTGCTCGCTGACTTCCGTCGGCGGGTCCTACTCGGGGCTGATCGGTTTCGACTTCGTGCGTCGAGATAGGGGAAGCGTGTCGGTGCAGGCTGGAGACCACCGTAAGCGTCGCAGCAACCAATTAAGCGCCGATTCCAATCAGCGCGACTACGCCCTCGCTGCCTAAGTAGCGCCGGCTAGTCTGTCGGCCCGGGTTATGCTCCCAGACCCGGATGCCGGCATCATCCATGGGAGCTCACCGTCCTCGCCGGTCGCGGGTGAGGTCGGAACATCAAACAGCGACTGGGATCGTCATCTCGGCTTGTTCGCGTGACCGGGAGATCCAAGTAGAGACATAGCGGACTGCACACGGAGAAGCCCTAACAACACGACGGAGGACCCGGGTTCAATTCCCGGCAGCTCCACGAGAAGCGCCCCACCTGTTCAGGTGGGGCGCTTTCGTTGTCTCTACGGGCAGGTCGGCTACCCGGTGCTCAGCGCGTCGAGGGTCGCACTCTCGCGATGCTTGCGTCGCTTCGTCACCACGCCGTGGGTCGGGCTGAACAGGTAGACACCGAAGAACGTGATGCCCTGGACCAGGACGACCATCCCGCCGGGGGAGGTGTCCTGGTAGTAGGAGACGTACAGGCCGATGACACCGCAGATCGCCGAGATGGCGGGCGCGATGATCAGCATCCGACCGAAGCGATCGGTGAGCAGTCGCGCGGTCGCGCCGGGGATGATGAGCATCGCGACCACGAGCACGATGCCGACGACCTGCAGCGCCGTGACCGCAGTCAGGGCGAGCAGCGCGAGCAGGGCCGCGCCGAGCAGCTTCGGGCTGAGACCGATCGCGAAGGCGTGCGTGCGGTCGAAGGCGTAGAGGGTGAAGTCGCGCCGCTTCAGCAGGAGCAGCGTCGCGACGATCGCGCCCAGGATCGCGATCTGCACCAGGTCCGACGTCGAGACACCCAGCAGGTTGCCGAAGATGATGTGGTTGAGGTCGGTCTGGCTCGGCGTCACCGAGATCAGGACCAGTCCGAAGGCGAAGAGGGTCGTGAAGACGATGCCGATGGCGGCGTCCTCCTTCACCCGGCCGCCATCGCGGACCGCGCCGATCAGTGCCACCGCGAGGAAACCGAAGATCACCGCGCCGATGGCGAACGGGACGCCGACGATGTAGGCGAGCACCACGCCCGGCAGCACCGCATGCGAGACGGCGTCGCCCATCAAAGACCAGCCGATCAGCACGAGCCAACACGACAGGAGCGCACACACGACCGAGGAGATCAACGTCGCCCACAGCGCGCGGGTCATGAACGCGTACGCGAACGGGTCGAGGAGGATGTCGACGATGTTCACGCGACCTCCTCGGGATGTTCGGAGCCGTGGCGTTCCGAAGTCGGCCGGGCGAGGGGATCGAGACCGAACGCGCGGACGAGATTCTCCGCGGTGATCACCTCGGTCGGCGCGCCCTGCGCGATCACCCGGCGCATCAGCAGGATCGCCTCGTCGGCCAGCTCCGGCAGGACCTGCAGGTCGTGCGTCGAGACCAGGATCGTCGTCCCGGCGTCGGCGAGTTCGCGCAGTAGCGCGGTGATGGTGGCCTCGGTGCGTTTGTCGACACCGGCGAACGGCTCGTCGAGCAACAGGATCCCCGCTTCCTGCGCGATGCCGCGGGCGACGAAGGCCCGCTTGCGCTGACCGCCGGACAGCCGGCCGATCTGGCGGTCGGCGAAGTCGGTGAGTTCGACGCGCGCCAGGGCTTCGTCGACGGCGTCGTGGTCGGCCCGCTTCGGTCGGCGCGTGAACCCGAGGTGGCCGTAGCGACCGGTCATCACGACGTCGCGGACCGAGATCGGGAAGCTCCAGTCGATGTCCTCCGACTGCGGTACGTAGCCGAGCGCGCCGGCACGACGCGCTGCGGTGGGGGTCCGGCCGCCGAGCCGGACCGTGCCGGTCGTCGGGGTCACCGAGCCCACGATCGTCTTGAACAGCGTCGACTTGCCCGAACCGTTCATGCCGACGAGGCCACACACCTGGCCGGCCGGCACGCGTACCGACGCGTGGTCGAGGGCGAGGATGTCGCCGTACCGGACGGTCACGTCCGTCACTTCGATGGCGGAACCGCTTGTCGCTGAGGCGTTCACGTGTTGCTCCCGGTCAGGCCCGACACGATGGTCGCGACGTCGTGGCGGATGAGGTCGAGGTAGGTGGGTACGGGGCCGTCGGCTTCGGAGAGCGAATCGACGTACAGGGTCCCGCCGAAACGGGCGTCGGTCGCGTTCACGACCTGCTTCATCGGGGCGTCGGAGACCGTGGACTCGCAGAACACGCCGGGGACGCGGTTGGCCCGCACGAAGTCGATCGTCTCGGCGACCTGTTGCGGCGTCGCCTGCTGTTCGGCGTTGACCGGCCAGATGTAGCGCTCGGTGAGTCCGGCGTCGCGGGCGAGGTAGGAGAACGCGCCTTCGCACGTCACAAGCGCCCTTTCGTTGGCGGGTAGCCCGGCGAGGGCGGAGGTGAGGTCGGTCTGCACCTCTTGCAGCTGTTTTTTGTATGCGGCCGCGTTGGATTCGAAGGTGGCGGCGCCGTCGGGGTCGAGCTCGGTGAACGCGCGGACCATGTTGTCGACGTAGATCTGGACGTTGACCGGACTCATCCACGCGTGCGGATTGGGTTTGCCCGCGTAGGCATCCGACGCGATGTCGATCGGCTCGATGCCCTCGCTGACGACCACGTGCCGGACGTCGAGTCCGTCGACGAACTGCGCGAACCAGGCTTCGAGGTTGAGCCCGTTGTCGAGGACCAGCGAGGCGGTCGCGGCGCGCCGGATATCGCCGGGGGTGGGCTCGTAACCGTGGATCTCGGCGCCCGGCTTGGTGATCGACTCCACCTCGAGGCGATCGCCGGCGACCTCGGAGGCGATGTCGGCGAGCACGGTGAACGTGGTGAGTACGACCTTCTCGTCGGGTAGCCGGCTCGACAGCGTGCAACCGGCGAGGACCGTGCAGACGGCGGTGAGGAGTGCCCCTGCGGTGAGGAACCGACGACGCGCGGGCTTGGGCATGCCGACACTATAGTTTCGGTTGTCCGAACTTTCTAGTTCGGGGGCTGGACGGCTCAGCCGAGCTCGAAGCCGTCGCTCACCGCCGCCGGGCGAGAACGTGGAACTCGGGAAAGCGGTGATCGTCGTCGGCTCGGTGTACCGTTCGCCATTCCTCGTCGTATCCGGCGTCGGCCAGTGCGGCGGACATGCGGTCCGGGTGCCATCGCCACGCGGGTGCCACCCGATGATCGAAGTCGACGATGCCCTCGTCGGCGCTCGCCTGGCCGGCGACCAGGACGATGCTGCCCGCGTCCATCCGTTCCGCCCAGCCTGCCAACACATCAGGTACGGCGTCGGGTGGCACATGGATCAGACTGAACCGGGCCAGGATCGCCGCGACGGTGACGCCGGCGAGCTCCGGCGCCCCGAGACGGGCGTCGTCGGAGACGAATCCGACTGCGGGGTGCGTCGACCGTGCGATTCGCAGCATCGATGTACTCGGGTCGACCCCGATCACATCGAAACCGCGTGCAGCGAGTTCGGCGGTCAGCAGGCCCGGCCCACACCCGACGTCGACCACTGTTCCGGTGACACCGCTGCCGCGGACGTGTTCGACGAACGCGTCGAAGGCGTGGCGTTGCAAGATGTTCGTGAACGGCGAGGGGAACGTCTCGGCGTACAGATCGGCCAGGGCGTCGTACCCGGGCTGGAACCCGGCGGTGCCGTGGCCGGCGCTCATGCGATCCGGACGCCGCGCGGCAGCTTGCCGGCGGGTATCCGCAGACGTCGGGCCGCGACGAGATATCCCAGGCCGCCGAGCATCAGGTAGATCCCCAGTCCGACGTACCACGAGTCCCCCATCTCGGAGGTCTGGTGGGCTGTTTCGCGAGCGATGTGTCCGGTGGGGGCCTGCTGGTCGACGTAACCGAAGGATATGTCGGCACACGTGCGAGGGCCGATGTACGGGCCCGCCCGCACCGCCGACAGCGTCTGCGAGATCTCCTGCGCGGTGCTGTCGGAGGCCCTCGTCGGATTCTCGGGTGTCGTGGACACGGCGTCGGCCACGATGAAGAACGGATTCGGGGCGAGGAGCCACCAGATGCGTTCCTGGTGGTGGAACTCTTCCTCGCGGGTGACCTCCTGACACGTCCAGGTGGGCGTCGGGCTCGATGGGTCCGTCACCGTGGTGTCGGTGCGGATCACCGAATGCATTTGTGCCGTCGTCGGATACAGGAGACCGAACGCCACCGGCAGGCCGAGGAGGAGGAAGAAGACGGCCGACTGCGTCAGCACCGCGGATCCCGCCGGGCGCGCTGTCACCGCGGAGAATCCGAGTCCGATGCCTGCATACGACGCGAAGACGAGTGCCAGGACGACGATGCCGAGCACGCTGCGCCAGATCGACTGGGGCGCTTCGACCAGGCCCCAGATCAGGTACGGTGCGGCGACGGCGACCAGGGCGATGCCCGCCACCCAGCTCCCGATGAGTTTGCCCAGCGCCAGTTGCCAATTGGTGATCCCGGTGTCCTGGACCACGGCCAGGGTCGCGTCCTTGCGGTCACCGTTGATCGTGGTCGCCGCCAGCGTGGGAGCCACGATGATCCCGAGCAGCAACAGGAATCCGAGCAAGAGCGCGTAGAGATTCGACGCCCAGCCGGTGTAGGTGCCGCCGAACACCCCCACGGCCAGGTACATGGACCCGAAGACCGCCAGCGAGGTCACGACGAAGGCCACGATGAGCGAGGCCTTCCATCTCGTCGTCCGCAGTCGCTGACGTAACTCGAGTTCGACGATGACGGCGACCATCCGCCACCACGACGAGAATCCGGTGCGTCGCGAGTCGTCCGTCGGGAGCGTGGTCGTGGTCATCGGCGCTCCGGGTCCAGTGCGAGGTAGGCGTCTTCGATGCCGGTGGACACGTGCGCGAATTCGCTGACCGCCGCCCCGGAGGCCACCAGTTGTGCGAGGTGCCGGGAGGCGGCGGTCTCGTCGTCGAAGCGCGTTTCCTGCGCCTGCCCCGGCGGTTGCCCGACGAGCCGGATGCGCCACACCCCACCGGCGGTACTCGGCGCCGTGTGGGTCCGGCCCTCGGTCATCAGGACGACGTCGTCGACCATTTCCTCCAGCTCGGAGAGGATGTGGGAGGACACCAGGATCGAGCACCCGTCGTCGGCGAGCCGGCGGAGCTGGCCGCGCAAGTCCATCCGGGACCGCGGGTCCATTCCGGAGGCCGGCTCGTCGAGCAGCAGGATCCGGGGTCGGTGCACCAGCGCGCGTGCGAAGCCGAGGCGTTGTTTCTGGCCGCGCGACAGCTCGTGCGCCGGCCGCGCCGCGAGATCGGTCAGGTGGACCAGTTCGAGGAGTTCACCGGCGCGCTGACGGGCCCGGGTGGTGGGCATTCCGTACAGCTTGCCGAAGGTCGTCAGGATCTCGTGCGCCGTGAGGCTCTCCCAGGTGCCGAAGATGTCCGGCATCCACCCGGTCAACCGGCGCATGTCCGCGGGGTCCACCGCCGCGTCGTCGACCACGATCGTGCCGCTGTCGGGGGCGAGCAGGCCGGCGAGGAGCAGCAGCAGGGTCGTCTTGCCTGCGCCGTTGGGCCCGACGAGCCCGCTGATCCTGCCGGATCTGAGTTCGAGGCCCGCCTCGGCGACGGCGGTGTGCCGGCCGAAGGTACGCGAGAGCCCGGTGGCGACCAGTGACATGCCACGACCGTAGCCCAGTCTCAGATGACTCCGGCTGCTCGCAACGCCGTGATCTCCTCGTCCGACAACCCCAGCAACCCGCCGTAGACGTCCTCGTTGTCGCAGCCGGGGGCCGGGGGACCGGCGTTGCGGATACCACCGGGAGTGTCGCTGAACTGCGGCACGACGCCGGGCCCGAGCACGGTGCGCTGCGCGCGTTCGTCGTAGTGTTCGGCGATCATCCCGCGCGCCCGCAGATGCGGGTCGGCGACCACCTCGGCAACCGAGTTCACCGGTCCGACAACCACTCCCGCGGCGCCGAGCACCTCGGTCAGCTTCTCCGGCGTGAACTGCCGCGACCAGTCGCCGATGAGTGCGTCGAGTTCGTCCTGGTTGCGTCCGCGAGCGGCGTGATCGGCGAACCGGTCGTCGGTCGCGAGTTCGGGCTGCCCCATCGCCGCGCAGAGCCGCGCGAAGACCGAGTCCTGATTGGCGGCGATGATGACGTGGGTGCCCTCGCTGGTCGGGTAGAGGTTCGACGGCGCGATGCCGTCGAGCCGGGTACCCGACGGGCCGCGCACGACACCGCCGGCGTCGTAGTCGGCGATGGCCGATTCCTGCACGGCCACACAGGATTCGATGAGTGAGGTGTCGACGACCTGACCCTTGCCGGTCACCGAACGCCGGTACAGTGCGGCGAGTGCGCCCTGCGCGGCGAACATGCCGGCGAGAGTGTCGCCCAGGGACAGGGCCAGCCGCGGCGGGAGCTGTCCCGGATACCCGTTGAGGTACCGAAGCCCGCTGGCGGCCTCGGCGACCGAGGCGTACCCGGCGCGCGTCGAATCCGGTCCGGTCTGGCCATAACCCGAGACACGCACCACGACGATGCCCGGATTGCGCGCGGACAGCACCTCGGGGCCGATATCCAGCCGCTCCAGTGTTCCGGGACGGAAGTTCTCGACGACGACGTCGGCACGCTCGACGAGATCGAGGAACAGGTCTCGACCTCGATCCGACCGCAGGTCGAGCGTGACCGCCTTCTTGTTGCGTCCGTGGACCGTCCAGTAGAACCGATGGCCGTCGACCTCGGCCTGCCCCCAGGTGCGGATCGGGTCGGGCTTGCCCGGCGCCTCGATCTTGATGACCTCGGCGCCCATGTCACCCAGCAACCGTGCGGCGTGGGGGCCTGCGATCAGCGTGCCCAACTCGATGACGGTGACGCCGTCGAGGGGGCCGGCGGGGTGTTCGCTCGTCGGTCGCGGCGAGGTATCGGTCATCAGGACAGTGTGGCCGGTCACCGAGAGCTCGCCAAGCCTCGACGCCGATGGAACGATTCGCCTCCACTGTTTCATTGACGCCGAACTCCGGCTAGGGTGTGTGGCGTCCAACACATCGGGGAGGCTGGAGAAACATGGTTGATCACGCGTCGGGAACGGGACTCCTGCCGGACATCCGGCTGGTCGACATGGTGTCGGGAGTCGCGTCGCTACGCGGTGACGCCGGGACGATCCTGCGGACGCTGCCGGAGATGCTGCCCAAACCGCCGACCACGAAGATGTCCATCGGCAAGCGGTTTCAGCAGAGTGTGCAGAAGTACCCCGATCGGGACTTCCTCCGGTTCGAGGGGTCGTCGATCTCCTACCGCGCGGCGAACGCCCATGCGAACCGGCTCGCGGACTTCCTCGTCCGGGAAGGTGTCGGTCGCGGTGACGTGGTCGCGGTGCTGTCGCGAAACCATCCCGACGTCGTCATCGCGATGCTGGCGATCGTCAAGATCGGGGCGATCTGCGGGATGCTGAACTTCAATCAGCGCGGCGCGGTGCTGGAGCACAGCCTCGGGCTCATCGAGCCGAAAGTGGTGCTCTACCAAGATGATCTGCTGGAAGCGTTGGAGTCGGTGCCGGCCGGGTGCCGCCCGGCGAAGGAGTACACCTTCGCCGAGCTCACGACGCTGACCGCACGGTGTTCGCCGCTCGACCGACCGGTCACCGAATCGATCGAGGTCGGCTCCACTGCGATCTACATCTTCACCTCGGGCACAACGGGTTACCCGAAGGCCAGCAAGATGAGCCACTATCGCTGGCTGGTCGCGATGAACGGCATCGGCGGTCTGGGAATCCGTTTGCGTGGTGACGACGTCATGTACACCGCGCTGCCGTTCTACCACAACAACGCTCTCACGATCTCGGTGTCGTCGGTCCTCGCGTCCGGTGCCTGCCTGGCCATCGGCAGGCAGTTCTCGGCGTCGAAGTTCATCGACGAGATCATCGAGAACGACGCCACCGCGTTCGCCTACATCGGCGAGCTGTGCCGTTATCTGCTTGCGCAACCGCCGAAGCCGACCGATCGCGCGCACCGACTCCGGCTGGCCGTCGGCAACGGTCTGCGCCCCGACATCTGGGACGCGTTCACCGAGCGATTCGGTATCGACCGCATCGTCGAGTTGTACGCGGCGAGTGAAGCGAACATCGGTTTCATCAACGTCTTCGGGTTGTCCAAGACGGCCGGGTTCTCGCCGTTGCCCTACACGATCGTCGAATACGACGAGGAGACCGGGGAGCCGCTGCGCGATCCCGACGGGCGGGTGAAACCGGTCGGCAGGGGCGGAACCGGTTTGCTTCTGGCGCAGATCAACTCGCGTGTGCCGTTCGACGGGTACACCGACCCGGAGGCGACCGAGCGCAAGATCGTCCGCGACGCGAAGCGTAAGGGCGACAAGTGGTTCAACAGCGGTGACGTCGTCCGCGATCAGGGTTTCTCACACATCGGCTTCGTCGACCGCATCGGCGACACCTTCCGCTGGAAGGGCGAGAACGTGGCCACCACCGAGGTCGAGGCGGTGCTCGACGCCCATCCGGCCGTCGAGGAGGCGGTCGTCTTCGGTGTGCCGGTTCCCGGCGTCGACGGGAAGGCGGGAATGGCCGCGATCAGTCTGCGCGAGGGCGAGACGTTCGACGCCGACGGGCTGGCCCGGCATGTGCGCGACGGTCTGCCCGCGTATGCGGTGCCGTTGTTCGTCCGGATCGTCCAGGCGCTGGAGCACACCTCGACGTTCAAGAACATGCGCACCGAACTCCGTAAACAGTCTTATGGCGAGACCGGCGACGACCCGCTGTATGTGCTCGCAGGGGAGAAGTACATCGAGTTCCATCCCGGGTACATCGACGAGTTGGCCGGAGCCCGCCCGAAGCGTTGACCGAACGGCGCCGACCGATCAGGCGCGGCGCAGAGCGGAGAGTCGTTCGCCGACGAAGTCGAGCGCGCTGCGCTGCCAGAGCCCGATGTGGTCGAGCATGGCGTGACCGCCGCCGGGCACCGGGATGAACTCGGCGTCGACTCCCAGGGCCGACAGCTCGTCGATCCCTTTGCGGGTCCGCTTCGCCAGCGTGCGGGTGTCGGCGTCACCGTGCACGGCGACGACCCGGGCACCGGGCTGGATGTGCCGCCAGTCGGCGAACTGCCACCACGGCGCCAGCCCGAGGACGCCGATGACCCGACGGTCGGCGGCGAGGTGCGCGGCCACACGTCCGCCCATCGAATGTCCGATGGCGACGACCGGCACGCCCGGGTGACGCCGGCAGATCTCGTCGAGCGCCGCACGGGCGGGGAGCATGGGCGAGTTCTCGTCGCCGTTCCAGCCGTACACGCGGTAGCCGACCTGACGGACGCGCACCGACCGGCCGAAACGCAGTTGCAGCGACCACGTGAACGGGTACATGCGCAGCGCGGACGGCTGCCAGGGACTGAAGGGTTTGTGACTGCTGTCCGTGCCGCCGGGGAGGACGAGCACGAGCAGGCCGGGGGAACAGCGTTCGGGTGACAACAGCCCCGACAATCCCGAGATCAGCATGTGTGCGGGTTCCTCCGATGCGGCGTCGACGTTCGTCTCACCGTAGCGATTCGGTTCCCGCGGCCGGACGGATCGGTTCGTCAACCGGGCGAACGGCGCGCGGGGTGGCAGAATCGCGGTCATGGCACATCCTCGCGCTGGTACCTTGGCCCTGCCCGAAGATCTCGTCGATGTGGACGCCTTGGTGCGTGCCTATTACGACAACACGCCCGATCCGTCGGACCCGTTGCAGCAGGTCGTGTTCGGGACCTCGGGACACCGTGGATCGAGCTTCGACAACGCGTTCAACGAAGCCCACATCCTCGCGACGACGCAGGCGATCGTCGACTATCGCCGTTCGGCCGGCATCTCCGGACCGCTGTTCATCGGCTTCGACACCCACGCTCTCTCGGTCCCGGCCTGGCGCACCGCACTCGAGGTGCTCGCGGCCAACGAGGTCACCGTCTACACCGCCGAGAGCGACTCGTTCACTCCCACCCCGGCAGTCAGTCGCGCCATCCTCATGTTCAACCGGGACAACCCGGGCGTGCTGTCCGACGGCATCGTCGTGACGCCGTCGCACAATCCGCCCCGCGACGGCGGGTTCAAGTACAACCCGCCCACCGGGGGGCCGGCGGACACGTCGATCACCTCGGTGGTCGCGGCGCGGGCGAACGAGCTTCTCGAGCAGAAACTCGAGGGTGTCGCGCGCATCCCGTTCGACCGTGCCCGCGGCGGCGAGCACGTCCACGACTATTCGTTCCTGCTCAATTACATCGACGGACTCGGCGAAGTGGTGGACATGCAGGCGATCCACGACGCCGGGGTCCGGATCGGTGCCGATCCGCTGGGCGGGGCATCGGTCGGGTACTGGGCCGGCCTCGCGTTCCGGTACAACCTCGACCATCTGACGGTCGTGAACCCGACCGTGGACCCGACGTTCTCGTTCATGACCCTCGACACCGACGGCAAGATCCGGATGGATTGCTCGTCGGCCAATGCCATGGCCTCGCTGATCTCCGCCCGCGACTCCTACGACATCGCGACGGGCAACGACGCCGACTCGGACCGCCACGGCATCGTCACGCCCGACGCCGGCCTGATGAACCCGAACCACTATCTGGCGGTCGCGATCGACTACCTGTTCACGCATCGTCCGCAGTGGTCGGAGTCGGCGGCCGTCGGCAAGACGCTCGTCTCGTCGTCGCTGATCGACCGGGTGGTCGCCGGGATCGGCCGCCCGCTGCTCGAGGTCCCCGTCGGTTTCAAGTGGTTTGTCGACGGCCTGCTGAACGGTCGGGTCGCCTTCGGCGGCGAGGAGAGCGCAGGCGCGTCGTTCCTGACGTTCGACGGCAGTCCGTGGTCGACGGACAAGGACGGCATCATCATGGCGCTGCTGGCGTCGGAGATCCTCGCGGTGACGGGCAAGACGCCGTCGCAGCGATATGCCGAACTCGCCGAGCAGTACGGGACGACGGCCTACGCGCGGATCGACGCGCCGGCCAGTCGGGAGCAGAAGGCGGTGCTGTCGAAGTTGTCGCCGGAGCAGGTGACGGCGACCGAGCTGGCCGGTGAACCCATCTCGGCGATCATGACGTCGGCGCCGGGCAACGGCGCCCCGATCGGTGGCCTCAAGGTGACGACGGAGAACGCCTGGTTCGCGGCACGCCCGTCGGGTACCGAGGACGTCTACAAGATCTATGCCGAATCCTTCAAGGGCACAGACCATCTCGCGCAGGTCCAGAAGGAGGCCCAACAGGTCGTCGACGCGGCGTTGGGGAGCTGACCTGCGGGCCCGCCCCGGGCCCGACGATCCCTCAGACAATTTTCAGCGCGCCGCCGTTATTGTCGGAATGTGAGCAAGAAGCGCAAGCCGGGAGCATCGGTGCCCCGCACGTCCAACTCGAAGTATCAGCCGAGCGCGCCGTCGAACACGATGACGTACGTGCTCGGCGGTGTGGCGATCCTGGTGATCGCCGGGCTCGTCATCGGCGGGATCTGGTGGAGCGGACGAGGCGAGGGTGAGACCGATCAGGCCGCGCTGGCGTCGAGTTCGACGATGATCGTCGGCCCCGAGACCGCCCCGTTGATCGACGTCTTCGAGGACCCCATGTGTCCGGTGTGCAAGGTGTTCGAGCAGCAGTCCGGGCCGGCCATCACCAAGGCCGTCACCGAGGGCAAACTCCGCGTGCGCTACCACACGCTGCACTTCCTGAACTCGCGATCGGCGACCGGTGACTACAGCTCGCGAGCCGCCGGCGCGCTGGCCTGCGTGGCCGACGAACAGAACACCGATCTGTTCCTCCGGTTCCACAGCGCACTGTTCGCCGCGCAGCCGCCCGAGGACGGCACCGGCAACATCACCAGCCCGGAACTCGCTCGAATGGCGACCGAGCAGGGTGCGACGCCGGCGACCGCGACCTGCATCACCGACAACGCGAAGGTCGCCCAGGCCGAGGAGAACGCGCAGAAGTCGACCGACGAACTGTCGAAGGCCACCGGCGGCCAGGTCGGCACCCCGACCGTGCTGCACGACGGCAAGCCCGTCGACGGCGTGCTGGAGGGCAATGCCTGGCTCGACAGCATCCTCGGCGGTGGCAACTCCTGAGCTCTGATCGTCCAGAACTCCGGCCCGGACCTGCCCGGCCGGAGTCCTGGCGATTTGGTTGCCGTCGCTGAGATGGTGTAACTTCGCCAGTGCCCTTGAACAGGGCGGAACAACAAAATACGGGGCTATGGCGCAGCTGGTAGCGCACCACACTGGCAGTGTGGGGGTCAGGGGTTCGAGTCCCCTTAGCTCCACCATTTGAGCCTTACTCAAATCGGTGCCCTCGTAAATGGGTGCCGTGAGGCTACTCAAATCAGAGCGCGAAGACTGAACCGGTCCCCCTTTGGGGTGGCCGGTTCGTCCGTTAGTGACCCAGGACCGTTCGAGCTTGTGTAGTCCGCTGACAGACGCGGTTGTGGCGTCTGCGACGACCTCATCATCGAACACGTACAGGCCGGTGAAGATGGTCTGGTTCAGTTGGCGGCGGACGTCATCTGACGCGGCACCGTACAGGGCGTGAGGGTCAGTCAGCAGTTTGAGGCAGTTGCGGATGTGCCGTGCCCCGGTCTGTAGACCGTCGTCCTCCGTCTTCTGGCTCGCTACGAGCTCTTCTCTCTGCTGTTGGAGCTTCACGAGCTTGGGACTGCTGCACGGATAGGTGACAGTTTGGTTGTCATGCCGCGGCAGCGGCGGTGTTGATCATTGCTTCGTACTCGATGGGCGTCAACCGACCGAGGCGAGCTTGCCGGCGTCGGCGGTGGTAGGTCCGTTCGATCCAGGTGACGATCGCGATTCGAAGCTGTTCACGGGTGTCCCAGCGTTGGCGGTCGAGGACGTTGCGTTGCAGGAGTGCGAAGAAGCTCTCCATCGCGGCGTTGTCTCCGCACGCTCCGACTTTGCCCATCGACCCCGTTAGTCCATGAGTGTTCAAGGCGTGTACGAATTTTCGCGATCGGAACTGCGATCCCCGATCGGAGTGAACGATGCAACCGGCCACCTCACCACGACGGGCCACTGCGCTGTGCAATGCTGCCACGGCCAGCCGGGACTTCATCCGCGAGTCGATGCTGTAGCCGACGATCCGCCCGGAGTAGACGTCGGTGATCGCACACAGATAGAGCTTGCCCTCACCGGTGTGGTGTTCGGTGATATCGGTCAGACAAACGATTTGGCTCCTCGGCGGTGAAGTTGCGCTGGACCAGTTCGTCATGGACTGGTGGTCCCGGTCGT
>NZ_LIYC01000045.1:0-40068 GCF_001418765.1 Gordonia sp. HS-NH1 | reverse complement strand
CACCGCCGCGCCGGGTCTCTCGGAGGCCCGTGAGTCGGGTCTGCTCCCACGTTACGACGAGGTGGCCGACTACCTCCGCTCGCGACGCGTCTGAGGCATTCACACGCCGTCACGCGTACGGCTGAGCCGTACACGTGACGGGGTCGGTGGCACTCAGCCGGTCGTCGACCGCCGGAACGCGGTGACGGCCCAGACGTAGCCGACGACCAGGAACAGCAGGCACCACCCCAGTGCCCACGGCCAGCGATCGCTGATGTCGAGACCCATGAGAAGTCCGCGCAGGGTGTCGGCGATGGGGCTGAACGGCTGGTATTCGGCGAACTGACGGACTCCGTTCGGCATGCTGTCCGTCGGGACCAGCCCACTGCCCAGGTAGGGCAGGAAGAGCAGCGGCAGTGGCATGTTGCTGGCGCTCTCCGGATTCGGCGCCACCACCCCCGTCGCGACCGCGATCCACACGAGTCCCGCCGTCAGCAGCAGGAGCAGACCGCCGGCGGCGAACCAGTCGAGAAGGCTTGCGTCGGCACGGAAGCCCAGCGCGAAGGCGACGGCGAGCAGGAAGACGACTGCGACGATGCCCTGGATGAGCGCGCCGACGAAGTGCCCCGCCAGGATCGCCGTCGGCGGTGTGGCCAGCGATCGCAACCGGTTGATGATCCCCTCGGTGACGTCCTGGTTGACGGAGACGGCCACCGCCACCGTCAGGAACGACGGCACGAAGAGCAGGAGGCCGGGCAGCAGATAGTTGATGTACTTTCCGTCGAGCGGTCCGTCTGCGGCAAGCGCGCTCTCGATGGCGCCGCCGAAGAAGTAGGTCATCATCAACAGGATCACGACCGGCATGGCGATCGTCGAGAACATCATGGTGGGGTAGCGCCGCAACCGGATCAGGTTGCGGCGCACCATCACCGCGGAGTCGGACAAGGTGTGGTCGAGGGTGGTGGTCATGACTTCTCCTAGTTGGCGGTGGCGGTGGCGGTCGCGGCGGTGCGGCCGGTGATGGTGAGGAACACGTCGTCGAGATCAGGTGTGTGAACGGAGATCCCGGCGGCGTCGATGCGAGCCTGGTCGAGGGTGGCCAGGACGTCCCGGACGGCGCCGATGCCCGCGCCACCGGGTACCGCGAGGGTGTTCTCGCCCGGCGTGTCGATCGCCGACGGGAACTGCGCCCGTGCCCGCCCGAGGTCGTCGGCGTCGGTGAAGTCGATCCGGATGTACCCGCCCGGGACGAGTCGCTTCAGTTCCGCCGCCGTGCCCTCGGCCACGATTCGGCCTCGGTCGAGCACGGCGATCCGGTCGGCGAGATGGTCTGCCTCCTCGAGGTACTGCGTGGTGAGGAAGATGGTGGTGCCACCGGCGACGAGGCCGCGGACGGTGTCCCAGACCGCCCGGCGGGACCGTGGATCGAGGCCGGTCGTCGGCTCGTCGAGAAAGATGATCGACGGTTCGCCCACCAGTGTCATGGCCAGGTCGAGGCGTCTGGTCATGCCGCCGGAATAGTCGGCGACCCGGCGGTCCGCGGCCTCGGTGAGGTCGAAGTCGTCGAGTAACCGGTCGACGCGTTCGCGGGTTGCGGTCTTCGAGAGGTGTCGCAACCGGGCGACCATGGTGAGGTTCTCGCGTCCGGTCAGCAACGTGTCGACCGCGGCGAACTGCCCGGTCAGGCCGATCTGTGCGCAGATCTCCGCGCGGTCGGTACGCGGATCGAGGCCGGCGATCTCCACGTCCCCGGCGTCCTGCTGCGACAACGCGGACAGGATCTTGACCGTGGTCGTCTTTCCCGAACCGTTGGGACCGAGTAGTGCGAACACGCTGCCGGCGGGTACCCGGAGATCGATGCCGTCGAGGACGGTGTGGTCGCCGAAGGACTTGGTGAGTCCCACCGCGCTGATGGCCGTTGGTGTCATGGTCGAGGCTCCTTGTATCGGTGGTGGTGGTGACTGCGGAACAAATAAAGACATGCGCATATATGCATGTTTGGGTAGACGAACGTCCCTGGTGGACGTCGCCGGAGGTTCTCGGTTGTTCTGGAAAGGGCTCTAGAAGGGCTGTCGGGAGGGGGTCACACGTCCAGGTCTTCGACCTCGGGTCGTAGGGCTGCCGCGGTTCGTGCGTAGAAACGTTCGGGCACAAGTGGTTTGAGTTGCTCGGCGGTGTCGACGATGTCGACGCGGTAGTCTCCCCAGTCGGGCAGGTCGGCGGTGAACAGACTGCGGACGCTGGGCAGTCCGGTCAGGTCCTTGAGCCAGTTACCGGTCTTCTGTCGATGTGTCACCCCGTAATTCGCCCAGTCGACGTGGTGGACCGCGAGGACGATCTTTCCGGTCCGGCCCTCGTAGGAGCTCAATTTGGTTGCGTTGCCGGTGGTCTCGTCGTACTCGGTCTCTTCGGCGAGGAGTCTGCCGAAGAACCGTTTGCGGCGGACGCCGTCGGGGCCGTCCCGGAGAACCACTTCCTCGTACCCGGCGTCGCGGTAGTCCGCTGCTCGTACGTAGGCGCGCAATGCCTCCACGACCGCGCCGGAGAGATTGCCTCCCGACACCTGCTGGGCACGTTCGAGGACCTTGATGTCCTCGTCGGAGACGTAGATGGTCTTGTTCGGCATGCGCTAACTATAAGTAGATGTATACGTAGATGCAAGGGTGGTCTCGAAATATGTACGGCCGATGGTGGAGGGGCCAGCGGATGGCGGTCGGAGGCTAGTCGCCCGTTCCGCCGCGGTTCTCGCGCTCGGCGTCCTGCAGCGCGATCGCGCGGGCCAGCCGTGCGTACTTGACCTCGAGATCGCGGAATCGTAGGTAGGTCGACACCGTCGTGAACGCGAATGCGATGACCAACAGAAACAGCACCAGGTCGAGGCCGCGCTGGATGCCGATCTTGTTGGCGACCCACGTGACATCGTCCTGACGCAGCATCGCGTAGACGCCGAAGCCGATGAACGCGACGAACAGCAGCTTCACACCCGCCGAAGCGCGGGCGGTGCCGCGGTTCACGACGAAGAAGCCGACGAGCGCGATCAGGCCGAGGATCGCGAGGACCTGGAACCAGATCATCGTGACATCACTTCCTCATCCGCGTGTGGAACAGGCCGTCGGCGACGATGTTGACCCCGTTGATCAGCGACTGCCCCTTCGCCCGCGAATAGTCGGTGTAGAGGATCGTGACCGGTTGCTCGGCCACCCGCCACCGGTGATGATCGATGAGCGCGATGAACTCCGACGCGTGGCTCATCCCGCTCATCAAGAGATCGAGCTGATCGGCCACGGTCTTGTTGAAGGCCCGAAGTCCGTTGTGCGCGTCGGACAGTCCGAGGCGGCGTGTGCGCGGACTCAGGAACACGATGGTGCGCAACGCCATTCGACGAAGCAGCGGAACCGACTCACTACGACCGTCGGCGAACCGCGTGCCCACGATGATGTCGACGGGCTCGCGTCGCAGCCGCTCGATCATCGCCGACACGTCGTCGACCTGATGCTGCCCATCGGCATCGAAGGTCACGAAGAACCGGGCCCCCGGCCGGCGGCGCGCGTACTCGACGCCGGTCTGGATGGCGGCGCCCTGGCCGAGGTTCACGGGGTGCCTCACCAGGTGTACGCCCGCGGCGCGGATCTCGTCGGCCGAATTGTCCGAACTGCCGTCGTCGACGCAGACGATGTTGGGGAACGTCTCGCGGGCCTTGGTCGCCACCTCGCGGATCACCTGGCCCTCGTTGAAAACGGGTACCACCAGCCACACGTCGGCGTTGGTGGTGGGGTCGGCCATGGTCAACAACCCTAACCCGCATGCGCGTGGCGCCTGTCGTCCGGCACGCCTCGTGCGCGGCGGGGGCTTCGGACCCGGTTAGTCTTGTCCGGTGACGATCGACGTGATGATGCCGTTCTACGGCGACGTCGCCCAGTTTCAACAGGCCGTGACCAGTGTTCTCGAGCAGGACGACCCGGAGTTGCGCCTCGTGGTCGTCGACGATTGTCATCCCGATCCGACGCCGCGACGGTGGCTGGATTCGCTCGGGGATGCCCGGGTCCACTACCTGCGCAACGAGACCAACCTCGGCGTGAACGGGAACTTCCGGCGGTGCGTCGACCTGGTGACCGCCGACTGGTTCGTCGTCATGGGCTGCGACGACCTCATGCACCGGGACTACCTGTCCACCGTCCGCACGCTGGCTCGTCACCACCCCGACGCCGCGGTCATCGCGCCCGGCGTCGACGTCATCGATGAGAACGGGCATCCCGTCACACCTCTGGGCGATCGGATCAAGTCGGTTCTCGCGCCGCCGCGGGCGACCGTTCTGGCAGGGGAACGGCTCGCGACGACGCTGTACCACGGCAACTGGACCTATTTCCCGTCCCTGCTGTGGCGGACCGCCGCGGTACGAGAGGTCGGGTTCCGTCCGGGACTCGAGATCGTCCTCGACCTTGCGCTGCTCGTGGACCTGGCCGGCGCCGGCGGATCGCTCGTCTACGACCCCGAGGTGGTCTTCTCCTACCGCAGGCACAGCGCCTCGGTGAGTTCGGTGCAGGCCGTCGACGGTCGGCGGTTCGCCGAGGAGAACCGGTTCTTCGCCGAGGAAGCCGAGCGCTGCGCCGCGCGCGGCTGGCCGAAGGCGGCGCGCGCCGCGCGATGGCACGCCACTTCGCGGCTCAACCACCTCTCGGCCCGCGTCGGCGCGGGGATCGGCCGCTTGCGGGGTTCGTCCGGGAGCTAGGGGTGGGAGCTGCCGGGACCCTTCGTGACGCGCCCTCCGCAAGCTCCGGGCGCTCCTCAGGGAGCAGGGGGTGGGTCGCTCTTTCGGATGAGGGAGCAGGGGGTGGGTCGGTCAGGCCCGCAGTACCCCGGCCAGATGCACTCCGAGGCCGACCAGAGGCCCGACGACGAGGGCGAGGCAGGTCCGGGTCGCGACGTCGAACGGCAGCAGCAACACGGCCACGGCCACGAGGGTCGACACCCACCATCCGGCCGCGTACCAACGGTGGGCGCCGGCGGCGATCGCGGCGGCGCCGGTCACCGTCAGCAGTGCCAGGCAGGTCGCCCCCAGTGTCAGCAGCGCCACGACCAGCCCGTCGAGATCGAAATCGGCGCCGAACACCGACCTCAGCAACCACGGACCCACCAGCCACGCGCCGAGGACCCCCACGCCGCCGACGACCGCGACTATCCCGAGTGGCGTACCGAGGGAGGCGAGGCGACGATCCCGGCGGTCGACGAATCGGGAGATCAGAACGCCCTGAAAGCTGTTGAGCGGCACCAGCAGTGGTGCGCGCGTGAGGGTGACGGCGAGGACCAGCGCGCCGATCGTCCGGGTCTCGTCGGCGTCGGGCCCGCCGTGCAGATCGGTGGTCAGGTTGATGAGGACCGGAAAACCCATGACGAGTACGGCGCTCGCGGCGGCCGCGGCCATCGCGGTCAGGGTGTTGACCGCCAGACGCCGCGGCGGGACGTCGCCGGCGACGCCGATCGCGCGGCGGGCCGACGCCGACGTCGCAAGCAACACGCACCACGACACCGATCCGATGACGGTGACGACGAGGAACGCGGTGGTGCCCCAGCCGGCCGCCACCGCGATCCCGGCACCGGCGAGCCGGATCAGCGCATCGACCGACAGCAACGCCGCGAACGACGACCAGTTCAGCCGTCCCGACAACGCGCCGCACAAGTGCGCGTACACCGCGAAGCTCGCCACGCCGACGGCGAGCAGCAGCACCGACAATCCGCGATCGTCGGTGAACACGCGCGCGCTCCACAGCGGTGACGTCGCGATGACGAGAACGGCCAGGCCCAGTCCGATGCCCGTGTTCACCAGCAGCGGCCGCGACCGGGCGCGCCCCTCCGACTCGGCGGTCCGGACCGCGCGCGTCGTCTCCTGCAGCTGCCCGTTCTGCGCGCCGGTCACCAGACCATAGGCGGCCCAGAACACCGCGAACACGCCATAACCGACGGCGCCCAGGTGGCGGGCCGCCAGCAGCAGGACGATGTACCCCGACGCGGCCGCGACGACGGTCGCGATCGTGACCCGTCCCAGCGACGCCGCATCGGTGTCACCGGGCGGGCTCGCGGGCCCCGCCTGAGGACCCGGCGTCGTCGGATCGGTTGTCATCGAACGAGTCAGGAAGGACCGGGGAACGGCGGCAGTTCGGGAGTGAACAGCCACTCGTCCCAGAGTCCCTTGAGCGGCTTCGACGAATGGGTCGCGGCGAGCGCCATGAAGTCCTCGGTGGTCACCGACCCGTAGCGGTACTTGTCGGTCCACCGTTGCAGCAGTGCGAAGAAGTCCCCGTCACCGATGGTCAGCCGCAAGGCGTGCAGGGTGAGTGCGCCGCGTTTGTAGATCCAGTCGTCGAACATCTTGCGCGGACCGGGATCGGCGAGTGGCACACGCACCGGCGACGATTCGAGTTTCTGGTAGTAGTGGCGCGCCCACTCGTCGGCGCTTCGGCCGCCGGAGTGTTGGCTCCACAGCCACTCCGCGTAACAGGCGAAACCCTCGTGGAGCCAGATGTCTCGCCATCGGGCCGCGGTCACCGAGTTGCCGAACCACTGATGTGCCAGTTCGTGAGCGATCAGCCGCTCCGCGTGCCGGCTGCCGTCACAGTGGTTGGCGCCGAAGGTGGAGAAACTCTGTGCCTCGATGGGGATCTCGAGGTCGTCGTCGGTCACCACGACGGTGTACCGGGGGAATGGGTACGGTCCGAACATCTCGACGAACGCCGAGACCATCTCGGTCTGTCGGCCGAAGTCGACGCCGAAGTTCTCCTCGAGCCGCGCGGGAACGAGACCCGCGACCGGAATCGGCTTGGACGCCAACGAAATCTGTTTGTACTGACCGATCTGGATCGACGCCAGGTAGGTGGGCATCGGCTCCACCTGCTCGTAGACCCAGGTGGTGTGTGCGGCGCGGACACGCTTGGACTCCAGGACGCCGTTCGCCAGAGCGTGGTAGGGGCTGTCGGTGGTGATCGAGATCCGGTATGGCGCCTTGGCGCTCGGGTGGTCGTCGCACGGGAACCACGACGCCGCCCCATTGGGCTGGTTCGCGCAGAGCGCGCCGTCGGTGAGTTCCTCCCAGCCCACCTCGCCCCAAGGACCGCGGATCGGGTGGGGACTGCCGTGGTAGCGGACCGTGACGGTCATGGCACCACCCGGGGGAAGGGGACTGTCCGGGGTGATGGTCAGCTTGTGGCGGCGGTGGGAATAGCGGGCGCGCTTGTCGTTGACCGACACCCGCTGCACCGAGAGCGAGCCGGCCAGATCGAGGGTGAATCTCTTGAGCTCGGCGTACGACGTCGCGGTCAGGACCGCGGTGCCCTCGAGCCGATTGCTCGCCACCTTGTACTCGAGTTCCAGGTCGTATCGGGAGATCCGATAACCGAGATTGCCGTTGTCGGGCAGGTACGGGTCGAGGACGTCGGCGGGTGCTCCCAGCACGGGTTGCCCGGAGTTGCCTCGCGAACCCAGCCCAAACTTTCCCGGCACTCTCGACTCCTACTCCGTTCTGCCCCGGCGGGCCGACGTGCGGTGGTGCGCCTCGACGGGTCGCGTCGACGACGCGCTGCGACCGGTCACGAAGCGGTTGCGGTTGGGTGGTGATGTCTCGATTCGGCAGTTCACCCGCGACGGGGCGATGCTGTCCCGGACACTGAGAGAGTACCTGGCGGCGGCACAGCCGGCCCGCCCGATCGATTCGAGGAGTGCGGAATGAGCGGATTCGGTAGTGTGGCGCAGTTTCTCGCGCGCCTGATACTCGGCATCATCTTCATCGCCCACGGCTGGCAGAAGCTGTTCACGCAAGGCATGGACGCCACCAAGACGGCTTTCGGCCCCGGCGGGATGGACGTGCCGTACCCGGAGCTGGCGGCGTACTACGCCACCTGGGTCGAGCTGATCGGCGGCATCCTGCTGATCCTCGGGCTGCTGTTGCCGATCGTCGCGACCCTGCTGATCGCGGACATGATCGGCGCGATCGTGTTCGTGCACTGGGACGCCGGGTTCTGGAACATGGACGGCGGTTACGAGTGGCCGCTCGCACTGATCGCGGGGCTGCTGGCGGTCGGCTACACCTCGGCCGGCCGGATGGGTGCCGACAGCTACATCATGCGACGACGACGCCGCGACGTCGTCTGAGGCGAAGGCTTCGACTCGGCTCCTCGCTGCGCTCGTCGCCGGCTCAGCCGGCAGGAGAACGACGACGCCGCGACGTCGTCTGATGCCTCAGGCGAAGGCCAGGCCGTCGATGGTGGCCGTACTCGTCGACACCGCACCGGTGTCGGCGAGGGCGGCCACCAGGCGTGCGATCGTCTCGCGTTCCTCGTCGGCGTGCCGGAGACCGACGCCGTCGATGAGCCCGGGTGAGAGCAGGGCGAGGGGATCGGTGTCGTGCCGGTGGATCACCGCCGCGCCGAGGAGACGCTGCGCCTGTCCGGGGTCGGAATCCCAGAGCGCGTCGGCGGTGAGCAGATACAGCCGCACGGCCGGTGGATAGTCGTGGAGGTGCACGAGCGCCCAGGCCCAGTGTTTCGCGACATCGACCGTGTCGGACCCGGCCCGGCCGTGTGTGCGCACGTACTTGCCGTGCAACTCGCGACACAGGTGGCTCGCGTCGGACCACAGCATGAGATGCGACATACACCGGACGCAGTCGTGCAGGTTGGACAGGTACATCACCGAATACGGTCCCTCGCGGCGCGACCTGATCTCGCGGAGCACGGAGAACTCGGCCAGCGCGTGGTCGTATTCACCGGCCGAGAGCAGCGCCTGGGCCTCGGCCTGCATTTCCTCGATCACCCTCGACATTGTCGCCGATCCCGCACCCCGGCATCGGCGATTCGGCCGAAAGGGGTCGACCCCGGCCCGGTGACGACCCACCGCGTCTCACCGCCCGGGGTCGTCCTGGCACGACTTCCGGCGGACTGGCATCGTGGCAAGGATGAAGGACGACATCGGTAGTACCCCGGAGGGCTCGGACGGCGAGTACAGCCTGGACGAGGACGATCAGCTCCAGCCGGAGGACACTCTGGTCGACCGCGGCGTCGACGACGTCCTCGACGAGGGGTACTCGCCTCCCGACCGTGTGCCCAAGGGTGCCGTCCACGGGCTGACGTCCCGCGAGCAGGCCGAGGGCGAGACGCTCGACGAGCGGCTGGCCGAGGAGGAGCCCGACGTCGGGGCGGTCGACCCGCTCGATGAGATCACCGCCGAGGAGCGTTCCCGGACCGATTGGCGCGCACACGATTCCGACCGGGACGACGAGTTCGAGGAGGATGACGAGGTCGGGGACCGGCGTGCCGGTCGACTGATCGCGCCGGATGCCGGGTCGGGAATCGACACCGAGTCCGAGGCGTTCGCCGAGGACGCCGGGATCGACGGCGCCGGCGCCTCTGCCGAAGAGGCTGCCGTGCACTACATCTCCGACACCCCGGACTGATCGGCCGGATCAGGCCTCGTCGGCCCGGTCGGTCGACGGCAACCCTTCCAGCACCTGAGCCAGCGCGTCGACGATCGTCGCGCGGATGGCGTCGGCCGTGAGTCCCAGCCCGGTCATCACGTCGGCCAGTGCCGGGTCGGCGAAGAATCCGAGCAGGAGATGCTCGGTGCCGATGTAGTTGTGCCCGAGGTCGAGGGCTACACCGACGGTGGCCTCCAGAACGGCCTTGGCCGCATCGTCGTAAGGCACCACGCTGGTCGCCTCGTCGTCGGCGATCTCGCGCGTCGCGGGGATCAGCGGGGCGACGGCGGTGCGCCATGCGTCGATGCCGACGCCCAGCTCCTGCAGGACGACGAACACGAGGGACTTCGGTTCGGCGGTCAGGGACTGTGCGATGTGTGCCGGGGTCACGTGCTCGGCCCGGTCGGCGGCAGCGGCCGCGTTCGCGGTCATCAGCACGTTCGCCGCGCGCGGGGTGAAGCGCGAGAACGGGTTGTCCGCCGCTGCCGCCTCGTTCCCGCTCACCGGCGACACGCGATCGACGAAGCGTTTCTGGGCGGCTTGCTTGCTCACGCCCATGCTGGCGCCGATCGCGGTCCACGACGCCCCGGAACGACGGGCCTGGTCGACGAAGTGCCCGATGAGACTGTCTGCGACGTCTCCCAGGTGCTGCGCCGCGACCACGGCGTCGGACAACTGGCCCAGGGGGTCGGGATGGACCTTGCGGATCGCACTGATGAGGTCGTCGAGGCGGAGTGGGATCGGGCTCTGTGTCATGCGTCAACCGTAGGTTGACGAACACGCGTCGTCAACCCCGTGTTGACGACTTGTCCGGGTGATTAGGGCCGCGTTCGTTGACAGAGACGGCGCGCGTCATGACGATGGATGCGGAGATCGGTGAAGTCGTCGTCGGTCACTCCAGTCCTTGCCACGGGAGGTCATATCCAGTGAGCATCACCGAACCGTCGGTTCGTCCCCAGTCCGCAGCCGCCCAGTCCGCGGCCACCCCGTCCGCGACGTCCCGGTCCGGAGAAGTCGCCGAGGTCCCGTCGCCCAGCGGCGTCGTCACCGACGTCGCGCGACGCTTCCTCGATGTCCGGACCCTGACAGACACGCTGGCCGAACGGCTTTCGCCGGAGGACCAGACGCCCCAGTCGATGACCGAGGCCAGCCCGGCGAAATGGCATCGCGCACACGTCACCTGGTTCTTCGAGGAGTTCATCCTGCGGCAGGACCCCGCCTACACCGTGTACGACGAGACCTTCCGGTACCTGTTCAACAGTTACTACGAGGCAGTGGGAGAACGGCATCCACGACCGGATCGCGGCCTGGTCACCCGGCCGGGTGTCCGCGACGTGACCCGCTATCGCGAGCACGTCGACGCCGCGATGGTGGACCGCCTCGAACGCGGCACTCTCGACGACGCCGCTCTCGAACTGGTCGAACTGGGCTGCAATCACGAGCAGCAGCACCAGGAACTGCTGCTCATGGACATCAAGCACCTGTTCTCCACGCATGCGTTCGGCCCGGTATACGTCGACCGCGAACCCGACGAACCGGGCATCGCAAAGCCGTTGGGCTGGCGGCAGTTCGACGGCGGCGTCGTCGAGGTCGGCGCGCTGGGCAGCGGGTTCTCCTATGACAACGAGGGGCCCCGGCACCGGGTTTACCTCGAGGACTTCGAGATCGCCGACCGGGTGGTGACCAACGCCGACTGGCTGGAGTTCATGGCCGACGACGGCTACCGCCGCGCCGAGTTCTGGCTGTCCGACGGGTGGGCGACGATCCGTGAGACCGGTTGGGAGGCGCCCGGATACTGGCGCGACGAGACCGGTGCCCGGTCGGTGGACCCCGCGGACTGGACGACGTACACCCTGTCGGGTCGCCGGCGCATCGTGCCGGACGAGCCCGTCCTGCATGTCTCCTTCTACGAGGCCGATGCCTTTGCGCGCTGGGCCGGTGCCCGTCTGCCCACCGAATTCGAGTGGGAGATCGCCGCGGGCTCACTGGGTGCCGAACGCGGTGCACTGCTCGATCCCCGCCGATGTCATCCCGGACGCGCCGGATCGGCGATGATCGGTGATGTGTGGGAATGGACGGCGAGCGCGTACCTGCCCTATCCCGGCTTCGTTCCCGCCAACGGTGCGGTGGGCGAGTACAACGGGAAGTTCATGTCCGATCAGCACGTGCTCCGCGGGGCGAGCGCGGTGACCCCCGCTGGACACGAACGGCTGACGTATCGCAACTTCTTCCCGGCGGAGTCGCGCTGGGTCTTCTCGGGACTACGGCTGGCCCGATGAGCCTCGACAGCGACACCCCGGTGGAGACCGCCACCGAGGGCCTTGCCGCAGACGCACTCTCGGGGCTGTGGCAGCAGCCGCCGGTCCTGCCGACCAAATGGCTCTACGACGAACGCGGCAGCAAGCTGTTCGACGAGATCACGCGGTTGCCCGAGTACTACCCGACGCGCCGCGAAACCGCGATCCTGCGGGCACGGTCGGCCGAGATCGCCTCGACCACCCGAGCCGAGGTGATCGTCGAACTCGGGTCGGGCACGTCGACCAAGACGCGTCTGCTGCTCGACGCGTTCGTGGACGCGGCGGCCGACGGCGAGCGTCCGACGTACGTGCCCGTCGACGTCAGCACCGAGATGCTCACGGCGACAGCCGATGTCCTCGCGGTCGATTACCCCGGGATCGACGTGGTGCCCGTGGTCGCCGATTTCACCGAACCCGACCTGGATCTGCCGCCCGCCGACGGGCCCCGCCTGGCGGTGTTCCTCGGCGGCACCATCGGCAACTTCGATCCAGCCGCGCGGGCGGAGTTCTATCGCGCCATGGTCGGCTCGCTCTCGCCGGGCGACTACTTTCTCCTGGGCACCGATCTCGTCAAGGACACCGGCCGACTCGTCGCCGCCTACGACGACAGCGCCGGTGTCACCGCGGATTTCAACCGGAACATGATCGAGGTACTTCGCGCCGGCCTCGACGCGCGCGGACTGTACACCGACGATTTCGAGCACATCGCCCGCTGGAATCCGGGCGAGCACCGTATCGAGATGTGGTTACGCGCCCGACGCGACGTCGACGCGTACTTCGGCGTACTGGGCCGGTCGTGGCGGGTGCCCGCGGGAACCGAGATCCACACCGAGATCAGCACCAAGTTCGAACCCGAGGCGCTCGCATCCGAACTCGAGTCGGCCGGACTGACTGTCGTGTCCGCGTGGACCGATCCCGCAGGCGACTTCCAACTCACCCTGACCCGACGCTGAGCAGCAGTTCGCGCACGCGCGGGATGACCTGGGTGCCGTAGAGCTCGATGCTGCGCATGAGTTCGGCGTGGCCGAGCGTGCCGTGGGAGTACTTCAAGTCGAACCGGCTGAGGCCGAGTGCCCGCACGGTGGAGGCGATCTTGGCCGCCACCGTCTCGGGGGACCCGACGTAGAGCGAGCCACCCGGTCCGGTCGACCGCTCGAACTCGATGCGAGTCGGCGGGGGCCATCCGCGTTCGCGGCCGATCCGCCCGACGTACTCGCGGTAGTGCGGCCACAACTCCTCGCGTGCCTGGGCGTCGGTGTCGGCGACATGGCCCGGCGAGTGCACGCCGACGGGCAGGGGAGACTTGTCCATCTCCCGCAGGGCGCGGTGGTAGAGATCGACGTATGGCTGGAACCGCAGCGGGTCGCCGCCGATGATCGCCAGCATGAGCGGTAGGCCGTACGACGCGGCGCGGACCACCGACTCGGGGCTGCCGCCGACCGCGATCCAGGTCGGCAGGGGCGGGTTCTCGAGTTCGGGGTAGACGGTCTGGGCCTGCAGGGGGCCGCGCGTGGAACCCGACCAGGACACCGGCCGGCCGGTGCGGAGTTCGGCGAACAGGGCGAGCTTGTCGCTGAACAACTCCTCGTAGTCGGCGAGGTCGTATCCGAACAGTGGGAAGGACTCGGTGAACGACCCACGGCCGAGTATCACCTCCGCTCGTCCGGAGGACAGCGCGTCGACGGTCGAGAATCGCTGGAACACCCGGATCGGATCGTCGGAACTGAGCACGGTGACCGCCGAACCGAGCCGCATCCGTGTGGTGCGTGCCGCGATGGCGCCCAGCACGACCTCGGGAGCCGACACCGCGTAGTCGTCGCGATGATGCTCACCGACACCGAGGAAGTCAACGCCCACCTCGTCGGCGAGAACACCCTGCTCGAGAAGGTCCCGCAGTGTCCGGGCGCCCGAGCGGAGCGCGCCGTCGGGTTCGGCGGTGATGTCGCCGAACGTGTCGAGCCCGAGCTCGACGTCGGTGACTGCAGCGTGAGATTCCATGTCGCCCTTCGTGAGTATGTGGTTCTGCGGGTGAGACCGGGGATTCGGCGCCCGCGAGGGTCCGTTCACACCATTTCACGGACATCTTTCATGTTCGTCGAGGTGGCGGGCATCACGCTGTGCGATGCTCTTATCGGCAACCTGCTCAGCGGAAACAAGATTCTTCTAGACAAGGGAGACACCCCGATGTGGGATTCATTCTGGGACTTCATCTGGTACACGATCGTCATCTTCGCGTTCGTCGCGTACCTGATCGTCCTGTGGCACATCATCAGCGACCTGTTCCGGGACAAGGCGGCGTCGGGTTGGCAGAAGGCGGCATGGGTGGTCTTGTTGATCATCTTCCCGTACATCACCGCGATCGTGTACCTGCTGGCCAAGGGCAAGGGAATGGCCGAGCGTCAGCGTGAGGCCTACAGCGAGGCGAAGCAGGCCTCCGACGAGTACATCAGGTCCGTTGCCGGCGCCACGCCGACCCAGCAGATCGCCGACGCGAAGAACCTGCTCGACTCCGGTGCGATCACACCCCAGGAGTTCGAGCACTTGAAGAGCAAGGCTCTCGGCACAGCGGTCTGAGTCCTTCCGAGATGACGTGACGGGCGGCGGCGTTGCAGACGCCGTCGCCCGTTCTCTTCCCTTTTCGGTGTTCGCTTTCCGGGCGGCGTCGGCCACCGATGTCGCAGCGTCGTCGAGGTTCACCGGACATCTGCCGATCCGTCGATCGAGGAGCGCCCATGGGTTCGGTCATCAGAGAACTGTTGCCGCGGGCGGTGGTGAACCGACGATGCTGGACCTGATCCCGGAGAATCAGCGACGCACCGTCGACGAACTCGACGACCGGCTCGATCTGTCCAGCGGAGACGTACGGGCCAAACAGTCTGCCTTCTGGCTCATGCTGTTCCTGTCGAGTGTCATCGCGGCCGCCGGAGTCGCCTCGGACTCGACCGCGACGGTGATCGGCGCGATGATCGTCGCTCCGCTGGCCACCCCGATCCTGGGCGTCGGCCTCGGACTGGTCACGGGTCGTGGGCGGCTCGCGCTGACAAGCCTTCTGTATGTGGGCGCGGGGATGGTGATGGTGATCGTCATCGGCATCGCTGTCGCTCAAATCTTGCCGAATCCATCCACGGTGCTGGCGAACTCGCAGGTGGTCGGGCGGACGTCGCCGACCCTGATGGATCTTCTCGCTGCTCTGGCCACCGGCTTGGTCGGTTCGATCGCGGTGACCCGCCGTGATCTGGGCGATGTGCTACCCGGTGTGGCCATCGCGATCTCACTCGTGCCGCCGCTGGCGGTCACCGGGGTGTGCTTCGGCTCGGGTGCCCCGTCACTCGCGATCGGCGCGTTCATCCTGTTCGCCTCCAACATGATCGCGATGATCATCACCTGCACGGTCGTGCTGGTGTTCGCCAGGTATCACGACGTGGCGGACGTGGGGCGTCGTCGACGACGGCGAGCGTATGTGGTGCTCTCGGCCGCGTTCGTCCTCGTCACCGTGCCGATGGTCCTCAACTCCCTGTCGGCGGTGTGGGTCCGGCAGGTCCACGACGCCACGGAGCAGTGGCTCGCGGACACCCCGGGCGCCGAGGTGTCCGGGGTGACTTGGCACGGAGGCACGGCGACCATCTCCGTACTCGGTCCCGAGAAGCTGCCGCCTCTTACCGATCTCGAAGAATCCGTGCACGATCTGCTGCCCTGGGAGTCCGACATCGTGGTCATCCACGACGTCGGTGAGCGACTGGACGGCTAGGACGGCCTCTGATCCTCCGACCGGACGCCCAGTCGCCACAACGGATTGACCGGGCCGTGGCCGGCGCCCAGCGGATAGGCGGCCGCCAGGCAGCGGGTCACCCAACTCTTGGCGAAGGCGACCGACTCGGGGACCGGAAGACCGTGTGCGAGTGCGCACGCGATCGCCGCGGCCAGGGTGTCGCCGGCGCCGTGGTCGTGTGGGGTGTCGATGCGCTCATGGCTGAGCTCGATGAACTCCCCGCCGTCGTAGAGCAGATCCGGCGACTGATCCGACGCGCGCAGGTGCCCGCCCTTCACCAGCGCCCAGCGCGGCCCGAGATCGAGCAGCGCCCGGGCCGCATCGCGCTGGGAAGCCGCGTCGGTGACCTCGATCCCGGTGATCAACCGGACCTCGTCCAGATTCGGTGTCACCACGGTGGCGAGAGGGAACAGGTTGTGACGCAACGTGTCGAGTGCCGAGTCGGCGAGCAACTGGTTGCCGTGCATGGATGCGCACACCGGGTCGACCACCAGCGGGACGGATGAGTCCCGACCGATGCCGCTCCGGCCGCACTGCTCGACGATGGCCTCGATGATCGGCGCCGACGCGAGCATCCCGGTCTTCGCCGCGGCGACTCCGATGTCACCGACCACGGAGTCGATCTGCGCCGCCACGGTCTGTGGGGTGATCTCCTCGAATCCGGTGACGCCCAGCGAGTTCTGAACCGTCACCGCGGTCACCGCGACGCACCCGTGCACCCCGAGCAGGGCGAAGGTGCGCATGTCGGCCTGAATCCCCGCACCCCCACCCGAATCCGAACCGGCGATGGTCAGGACCCGAGTCGGAACAGACCCGGGCGGGCCGATCGGGAGCCCGACGAAGGCCTGCTCGTCGACTGTGCGCTGATTTCCGTCGACCGTGCGTTGATTCTCGTCGACTGTGCGTCGTCCTGCGTTGACTGTGCCCATCAGGCACCCCCTGCGGTCTCGAGCGGTAGATACACGCGGCTCCCGGCGTCGGCGAACTCCGCCGACTTCGCCGCCATGCCCTCCGCGATCGTTCGGTCGATGTCCTCGGTGGTCACGAGACCGTGCTCCTCGGCGTAGGCGCGGACATCCGCCGAGATCCGCATCGAGCAGAACTTGGGGCCGCACATGGAACAGAAGTGGGCCGTCTTGGCCGGCTCGGCGGGCAGTGTCTCGTCGTGGAAGGCGCGGGCGGTGTCGGGATCGAGGGCGAGGTTGAACTGGTCGTTCCAGCGGAATTCGAAGCGCGCCTTGCTGAGTGCGTCGTCGCGTTCCTGCGCCCGCGGGTGCCCCTTGGCGAGGTCGGCGGAGTGCGCGGCGATCTTGTATGTGATCACGCCGACCTTGACGTCGTCGCGGTCCGGGAGGCCGAGATGCTCTTTCGGTGTCACGTAGCAGAGCATCGCGGTGCCGGCCTGGGCGATCATCGCCGCACCGATCGCCGAGGTGATGTGGTCGTATGCGGGTGCGATGTCGGTGGCGAGGGGCCCCAGAGTGTAGAACGGCGCCTCCTCGCACAGCTCTTCCTCGAGGCGTACGTTCTCCGCGATCTTGTGCATGGGGACGTGCCCTGGTCCCTCGATCATGACCTGCACGCCATGGGATTTGGCGATCGTGGTCAGCTCGCCGAGGGTGCGGAGCTCGGCGAACTGCGCCTCGTCGTTGGCGTCGGCGATCGATCCCGGGCGTAGGCCGTCGCCGAGCGAGAACGTGATGTCGTAGCGGCGGAAGATCTCGCACAGCTCGTCGAAGTGGGTGTACAGAAACGACTCCCGGTGATGCGCCAGGCACCAGGCGGCCATGATCGAACCACCGCGGGAGACGATTCCGGTCACCCGCTCAGCGGTGAGCGGGACGTGGCGCAGCAGGACTCCGGCATGGACCGTCATGTAGTCGACGCCCTGCTCGGCCTGCTCGATCACGGTGTCGCGGTACAGCTCCCACGTGAGCGAGGCGGGATCGCCGTTGACCTTCTCGAGCGCCTGATAGATGGGTACCGTCCCGACGGGGACGGGCGAGTTGCGAATGATCCACTCGCGGGTGGTGTGGATGTCGGCGCCGGTCGAGAGGTCCATGATCGTGTCGGCGCCCCAGCGGGTCGCCCACACCATCTTCTCGACCTCGTCGGAAATCGAGCTGCGGACCGCCGAATTGCCGATGTTCGCATTGACTTTCACCGCGAAGCGCTTCCCGATGATCATCGGCTCGGACTCGGGATGACGATGGTTCGCCGGGATCACCGCACGTCCGATCGCCACCTCGGACCGGACCAGTTCGGCGTCGACGCCCTCCCGGGCGGCGATGAACCGCATCTCGTCGGTGACGATCCCGGCGCGCGCCCAGGCCAGCTGGGTGCTCGCGCCGTCGATCGGCTCGGGCCGGTGCCAGCTGTCGCGGGTGGGTGCGAGGCCCTGCTCGACGTCGATGCGCGCCGACCGGTCGGTGTACGGGCCCGAGGTGTCGTAGACGTCCAGATGCTCGCCGTTGGTGAGGTGGATGCGACGCTGCGGTACACGCAGGTCGTCGACCGAGAGATAGTGCTTGGTGCTGCCCTCGATGGGACCGAGGGTCAGGAACCCGGAATCGGCAGGTGCGCTGTCGGTGCGCGTGGCGGATACACGTGTGCCCATGGCGGTTCTCCCTACGCCGGCATTACCCGGACAGGTTCGAGCGGTCGGCGACCGCCCGTCGCCATCTCAGCCCTCGGTCATCGTGAGAGCCCCCGCGGTGTGTAGTTGTCGTGCGCCCGTCACCATACCTCGACTCGTCCGGAGCCAGGCCCGGGGCGGGAGTGAACCGTCTCGATCTGCGACGGCAGCGCCATCGGGGTCGGCAGTTACGGTTCCGTAAGGTAGCGTGTGACCCTGATCACAGACGGTGCCGGTGTCGAGCCGCGGCAGTCGCCCGTCGGCGATCAGATGTCCGCGATCAAGAGGTGAGGAGGGTCGGGTGCTACGTAAGCATCGTCAGCGACCACCACAGTCGGCGAAGTCGATCCTGCAACAGATCTCGCAGGTGGTGCACAACCCGGACCGCGACCGATTCGAACTCTGGGTCGCCGGTGACCTGGTCGGTGTGCTCGGCTATTCGACCGAGACGGTCGACGGTCAGACCACGATCACCGTGCTGCACACCGTGCTCTACGACGAGTACAGCGGACACGGCCTCGCCACCCGGCTCACCCGCACCGTCGTGCACCATGCCCGCGAGCAGGGCGCCCGCCTGCGGCCGGTGTGCACGTTCACCAAGCGCTACCTCGACAGCCATCCCGGGATAGTGACGCTCGCCCCGGTGTGATCGAGCGTCGGAGGGCACGTCGACGCCCTTCGTGGCTCGTCGCTATCGCTCCTCGCACCTCAGGGAGCAGGAGTCGTTCGTCGCTATCGCTCCTCGCACCTCAGGGAGCGGGCGGGCCGGCGAGCAGTGTCTCGCGAAGTACCTTTTTGTCGATCTTGCCGACCGCGGTGACCGGGAGTGTGGTCACGACGCGGATCACGTCCGGCAGCTTGAACGATGCGAGTCCGCGCCCGGTGAGGAACGTCCGGATCGTGGCGAGTTCGAGCGGCTGGGCCGGCGGGTGCTCGTGTGAGAGCACCACGGCGGCGCAGATCTTCTCGCCGAGCGCGTCGTCGGGAAGTCCGACCACGGCGACCTGCCGGACCGAGTCGTGCGCGAGGAGGTTCTCCTCGACGTCGTCCGCGGCGACGTTCTCGCCGGCGCGCACGATGGTGTCCTTGATGCGCCCGGTCACGGAGACGTGGCCCGACGGCAGTCTCGTGACCTTGTCGCCGGAACGATAGAACCCGTCCGGCGTGAACGACTTCTCGTTGTGCGCCGCGGCGCGGTAGTACCCGCGGATCGTGTACGGCCCCCGCACGAGCAGTTCCCCTTCGACGCCGTCGGGGACGTCGGCGCCGTCTTCGTCGACCACCCGCACCTCGTCGAGTTCCGACATCGGGGAACCCTGCACCTGATGGACCAGGTCGCGCGGTTCGCCGGGACGGGTGTAGCAGATCAGCCCTTCGGCCATGCCGAACACCTGCTGGACGACGTCGCCGAGGGCCTCGTCGAGGGCGACCGCATCGGGCTGGGCCAGTTTGGCGCCACCCACCTGCAGCAGGCGTAGCGAACTGACGTCCGCCGGCTCCCACTCGGTTGCCGCGCACCAGAGTTGCGCCAGGGCGGGAACGAGTGCCGTCACGGTGACTCGGTGCCGTTCGATGAGGTCGAACGTGTTGTCCGGACTGGGGTTGTCGGCGAAGACGACATGGCCCCCGACGCCGAACACGCCGAGGATCCCGGGGCAGCACAAGGGGAAGTTGTGTGCGGCGGGCAGCGCGACGAGGTAGGTGTCGTCGGCGGTGAGACCGGCGACGTCCGCCGACAGGCGCGCGTTGAGGTCGTAATCGTCGTGCGTGCGCGCGATGAGCTTCGGCAGGCCGGTGGTACCCCCCGACACCAGGAACAGCGCCGGCAATCCGGGGTCCGGGTCGGCCGGCAGCCCGACGGTGGCGGGGTCGGCGTCGGGAAGCGCCGCGAAGCGGCCCGGATCGCCCGAGATGAAGACCTGTGCGACCTCGGGTACCCGCGACTGCAGATCGGCCGCGAGGTCGCGGAAGTCGAATCCACGACGACCGTCCTCGCCGATGTAGGCGACCGCTCCCGCGCCCGCCGCGAGGTGCGCGATCTCGGTGATCCGATGCGCGGGCAGTGTCATCACCGGCACGACGCCTGCGCGCAGCAGGCCGAACAGCGTCACGGCGAAGTCGAGGGAGTTGTTGAGCTGCAGGACGACCCGTTGGGCCGGCTGCAGACCGGCGTCGACGAAACCCGCGGCGCGGCGGAGGGTGGCGGCGCGGAACTCGGCGTAGGTGAGCGTGCGCGGACCGTCGGTGGAGGCATCGGTCACCGCGGGAACATCGGGGGAGCGCTCGGCGGCGAGATCGAGGGCCGCGAACAGCGGGCGGTCGAGGAAGACACCCGCATCCCGGTACTTCTGTGCCTGGGCGTCGGCGTAGGGGGTGAAACCGTCGAGCAGATCGGGCACGTGGTCGAGGTGCGTCGGCATGAGTTCATTCAAACACAGCCAGGATAGGGTAACCTTACCGGTCGATACGGGACGGCGAACCGGCTCTCGACCCGCGGGGGGTTGTTTGATTAGGCTGCCCTAAGATTCCCTATGATCATCGGTGCTCGAGTGCATCACGACCGGAGGAACGAAGGACATGTCGCTGACAACCGAATCGCACGCCGCGCAGTTCGTCGACCTGCTCGCGCCTGCCTCGCCGCTGAGCGAGTCCGATGCCGCACGGATCACGGCGGCCTGGGCGGGCTCCGGGGAGTTCGGCGACCATGTCGTCTACGAGCGTGACCGGCGCTGGACGTTCGCGGCCGGTGTCCGTGCTCGGGTGGTAGTCACGCGGAGCGAGGTCGTCGTCGACGACCGGGGTGATCGGACGACGACGTCCTGGCACGGCGACCCGGCCGACGCGCTCGCCGCCGCCACCGCGTCGCTGTCGATTCCGGACTGGCGCGTCTACGGCTGGGTCGGTTTCGACTTCTGCGCGCCCTACCACGGCATCCTCGACCGTGTCCCCGAGGACACCGTCCTCGCGCACCTCATCGTCCCCGAGTTCGAGGCGACCGTCGATGCCGGCGGAGTCGACACCGGGTCCGTCGAAGCCGACCGCGCTCAGCGTCTTCTCGAGATCGCCTCGCAGGCAACCGTTTCGGCGCAGTCGCGACCGGTCGACGTCCAGTCCGACCCCGACGACTACCGCGGCCGGGTGGCGACCGCTGTCGCCGAGATCGAAGCCGGCCGGTACCAGAAGGTGATCCTCTCGCGCGCGGTCGACATCCCGTTCGACGTGGACATCCCCGCGACCTACGCCCGCGGCCGTGCCGACAACAACCCCGCCCGCAGCTACCTGCTCTCGCTCGGCGACCTGCAGGCCGCCGGGTTCAGCCCCGAACTCGTCGTCGCGGTGCACGACGACCGGACCGTGGTCACCGAACCACTGGCCGGCACAAGGGCTTTCGGAATCTCGCCCGAGCAGGACGCCGCGGCCCGCGCCGACCTGCTGTCCGATGCCAAGGAGATCGCCGAGCATGCCATGTCGGTGCGGGCCTGCTTCGACGAGATCTCCTCGATCGCCGTTGCCGGCACGACGGTGGTGAGCGAGTTCATGGAAGTCCGCGAACGCGGCAGCGTCCAGCACCTGGCCTCGACCGTGCGCGGAACCCTCCTCGACCACGAAACACCCTGGCGCGCACTCGAGGTCGTGTTCCCGTCGATCACCGCTTCGGGAATTCCCAAGACCCCGGCCGTGGAGGCGATCGACCGTCTGGAGCCCCGTCGTCGTGGTCTGTACTCCGGCGCGATCCTCACCGCGGCGTCGACCGGCGAGCTCGAGGCGACCCTCGCGCTGCGCACCATCTTCGCCTCCGGAGACGGTGCGTGGCTGCGTGCAGGTGCCGGGATCGTCGCGCAGTCCACGCCGGAGCGCGAGTTCACCGAGACCTGCGAGAAGCTCGGCAGCGTCGCCCCGTACGTGGTCCCGCGCTGATCACCCGATACTTTCGACCGAACACCCCCATCTCAGGAGTCACCACATGTCCGACCACATCACCGAAGCCCTGCGCGGCATCCTCGAAGAAGACCTCGACCTCGCGCTCGGCGACGTCAGCCGCGACTCCAAGCTGATCGACGACCTGGGGCTGGACTCGGTGGCGTTCGCCATCGGCGTGGTGGCGATCGAGGAACGTCTCGGGGTGAAGCTCTCGGAGCGGGAGCTCTTCGAGTCCAAGACCGTCGGCGATCTCGAGGACCTCATCCGGTCGAAGGCCGGCACCCCGGCCTGAGAGGACGCAGAGCCGACATGAGTGTGGACACGCCAGTGCAGACGTACGCCGAACTGCTCGACGCCGCGTTCGACGACCGGGTGACGTCGTGGACGGCGCAGGCCGAACGGGATCACCGGTTTCCCCGGCCCCTTCTCGAGCATCTCGGTGCCGAAGGTGTCTTCGTCCGGAAGTGGGAGGACCGCAAGTTCACCGACCTGCACGACCACTTCGCGCTCGGTGCCCACCTCGGTGCTCTCGGTTCCGCGGCGATCGGGGTGGGGGTCAGCCTGCACGACTCCGCCATCGCCATCCTCCGCCGCTTCGGCCGCAACGACTACCTCAGAGACCTGGCCCAGCGTGCGCTGACCGCCGAGACCGTGCTGTGTATCGGCGCCTCCGAGGAGCAGGGCGGTTCGGATCTGCAGAACTCCGAGACCCGGATCCATCCGGAGAACGGCGGCTTCCGCGTCGTCGGACACAAGAAGTTCGTGTCGCTCTCACCGATCGCGGACCACGTCTTCGTGGTCTGCCGTGGCGCCGACGACGGTCCTGATGTCGGCGGCAACGTGGCCCTGGCCGCGGTGCCCATCGAGTCGGTGACGGTCGGCGAGCCGTACCAGAAGCTCGGCGCCGGACCCCTCGACACCGCTCCGGTCACGATCGACGCCTGGATTCCGGAAGAGGCGCTGATCGCCCGACCGGGAACCGGCCTGGCGATCATCAGCTGGGGACTGGCGCACGAGCGGTACTCGGTGGCCGCCCAGATCGCCGCCGCGTGCGAGGTGATGATCGGCGTGACGCTCGCGCGGATGATGGATCGCACCCAGTTCGGCAAGAAACTCTACGACCACCAGGCGCTGCGCCTGCGCGTCGCCGATCTGCAGGCCAGGGTCGACGTCCTGCGGTACTCGCTCGCCGGTGTCGCGGCCGAGGGCAAGATCAACCTGCGCACCGCCGCGGCGCTGAAGGCGACGGCCGCCAATCTCGGTGAGGAGGTCGCGTCGGAGTGCCTGCACATCTTCGGCGGGATCGGCTACCTCGAGACCGAGACCCCGATCGGTCGGTGGTGGCGGGACATGAAACTGGCCCGCGTCGGCGGCGGCACCGACGAGGTGCTGTGGGAACTCGTCGCCGCGGCGATGAAACCCGACACCGAGCGATACCAGGCCATGTTCGTCGACTCGGAACTCCTCGGCGCCCGCTCGCCCGCGTCCTGAAGCACTTCGAGACATCCCTCCCACCCAGGCGGTCCCCACATGAACAGCCCAGCCAGTCAGGCACCGGTCGACGCGCGCGTGACCGAACTCGCGCCTCCCGATCACACCTACCTGCACATGGACAAGGCCAGTGCGCCGATGCACTGGTCGATGATCCTGCAGCTCGAGGGGGACGGCGACCTGCTCGGCCTCGACGAGGTGCGGGCGCGCGTGCGAGAGCGGGCCGGGCTGTTCGAGATCTTCCGGCTGGGAATCCGCAACGGCCGCTGGCGCAAGCCCGAGGTGGTCCTCGCGGACGACAGCTGGGACGCAGGCGAACACGTGACCGAGTTCGGGTTCACCGATCGAGCGCACCTGCGACGACGTGTGACGAAGCTCCTGGAGTCGCCCCTGCCGCGCCCGCGCCCGTTCTGGGACATCACGCTGTTCACCCCGTCGGCCGGTGCCGAGGGCGTCGGACAGTGGGTGCTGCTGCGAGTGCACCACAGCGTCTCCGACGGGATAGCGGGAGCGGCGTTCGCCGCGCTTCTCGCCGACGGTGAGCCCGAGGACCTGGCGGAGTTCGAGCGATTCGCCACCAGCCCTCGTTTCCGGATCAGCGGCATCGACCCCGACGAACTCGCCGAGGCGAAGGCCGCCTACGGCGATCAGCATGCAGCGGGTGGCGGCAAGAAGCGGGCGTGGCCGGCGCTGACCAAGTCGGGCACGCGTGAGTACGCCCTGCACACCGCGTCGACCCGGACCCTGCGCAAGGCGGCCAAGCGCAACAACGCGACGGTCCACGAGTTCCTGCTCGCCGCCATCGGCCGAGCACTCAGCCTCAACCCGCCGGCGGACTCGCAGGCCGACGTCATCCGCGTGACACTGCCCGTGACCCTCGACGACGAGTTCCGGCACACCGGCAACGCGGTGTCCGTCGCGCTGCTGAACCTCCACGGCAACGAGCCCGACCTCGCGCGCCAGATCGAGCGTGCGCGAAGCGAACTCGAGACGATCGCGAAACGCAAGCCGCAGTTGTATCTGGCCGCCGCCGACGATCTGCCGCGCGCTCCGCTGTGGGGTCTGCAGCGCGCGATCGTGAACGCGTCGATGGCACACATGCACCCCGACATCCACATCGGCATCAACCCCGGATTCTCACGGGTCAGGTCGGTGCTGGGGAAGTCGATCGTCACCCTGACGCCGCTGTCGCCGCTGGCGGGCTACTCGTTGTCGGTGACCACATTGATCCTCGGACACACCACCACGTTCGGCATCGTCGCCGACGCGCAGGCGCTACCCGGCTACACCGATCGGTTCGTGGCAGCGCTCGACGACGTGCTTCGGGAGGCCCACCCGTCGACCTGACGGGAGGGCGAGCTTAGGCTTGCCTTGTAATCCGGTGTCCGGGGCCTGCAATATACAGGGTGGCCGTCGGCTCGGCGGGGGCGAAGACATACACGGAGAAAGATCAACATGAGCAACGACGTCAACTACCAGGACCCGTCCGGGGTCGATTACCAGTCGGGGGTCGACTACAGCGAGCCGGCCGCGGAGTCCTCGCGCCGATCGGGCGGGGTCAGCATCCCGACCGTGCTGGCGTCGGCAGGCGTCGCCGCCATCATCTCCGCGATCGTGGTCACGATCGGCGTGGTGGGCATCGTCGTGAGTGAGCGTGGCGACTCCACGAGCGCCGCGCAGCCGACCGTCGTCAACCTCGGTGCCGCGCAGACCGCGCTCCCGCAGCAGGGCATCGCGGGTCAGCAACCGGGTGCCGTTCCCGGCCAGCCCGCGCCCGCCGGGGCGCCGGCCGGAGCGCCGGCGGCGGCCCCGACCGAGAACGTGCCCGAGGGCGGCGGCGCGATCGGCGGACCGATCGGTCCGCCCGGCGAGGGCGCCGCACCCGCACCGGCACCGGGTCAGGCCCCGGCACCGGCGCCGGGCACCACTGTGGCGCCACAGCAGCCCGTCGCCGCCGCGCCGACTGCGCTCACCCCGGGCCAGCTCAACACCAAGGTCCGGATCGTCATGAACGCCAACGGCAGCCGCGCCGCGCGTGCCGCCGAACTCGAAGGCGGCGAGCGTGCGCTTCGCCAGATCGACCTCGTCTCCCGCGCGATCACGACCTACGGCAACGTCGGGCTCAGCTACCAGATGGTCGGACCCGTCCAGGTCAGTGGCACGACCCTGACCGCACCGCTCCAGATCAGCGTGGTCGGCCGCGGTAGCCAGAACCGCTCGATGACCTTCGTGTGGAGCGGCAACAAGTGGAAGCTGTCCAACCGAAGCGTCTGCGCCATCGCGGGATTCGTCCTGCTGCCCTGCTCGCTCTGACAGCACCGTCGAACGACGGTCCGGTCCGACGGACGACACCGACAACCCAATGGGGGGATCTTCACGTGACTTCACGACTTCGCCTGGGTGCACTCGTCGCGAGTGCGCTCCTGTTCGCGGGCCTGCTGGCCGGTTGCTCGAGCTCGGATGACGAATCCGCCGGCGGCACCGTCCAACTCAACCTGCCGGACGGCCGTCAGGTCACGATCCCGGACACCCCGGAGCGGATCGTCACGCTGGGCGACCAGTGGACCGACGTCGTGCTGTCGTTCGGCGAGACCCCGGTCGGCTACTACGACTACTCGAAGTCGGCGACCGGCGAGATGCAGCCCTGGTACGGCGAGAAACTGGCCGACGCCACGTTCATCGACCCCACCAAGGGCGACGACGCGACCACCATCGCCAAGCTCGATCCGGATCTCATCTTCGCGCCGGGCTTCGCGTCGGACAGCCCGGAGTTCCAGCAGATCTCCAAGCTGGCGCCGACGGTGAACGCCATCAGCGACCAGGAGATCGATCCCTGGCAGGACATGGTCACCGTGATGGGCACGGTGCTGCACGATCCGGACAAGGCGAAGTCGATCATCGACGACACCAACGCCAAGATCGCCGCGGTGACCGAGGAGTACCCGGGCCTGAAGGGCAAGACCTACGCCTTCGCCTTCATGTACGGCCCCGATCAGCTGTCCGTCCTCGGTGACGAGAACGACGGCGCCGCAAAACTGTTCACCTCGCTCGGCATGAAGATGGCACCCAAGCTGGTCGCCGAGTACCGGCGGACCGGCCAGCCGCGTTTCGGACTGAGCACCGAGAACATCCCGATGCTCGACGCCGATGTGCTCGTCGTGGCCACCGCCACGCCCGAGCAGGCGGAGACCCTGAAGTCGCTGCCCGGGTACAAGAACCTGAAGGCGGTCAAGGACAACGCCGTCACCTTCATGACCCAGTCGCAGATCACCGGTCTGAACGCACCGACGCCGAACTCGATCCCGTACGTGCTCGACCTGCTCAAGCCGTCCTTCGCCGCGGCGTCCAGCTGATCCGAGCGGTGTCATCCGAACTCGCCCTCCGCGATATGCGGAGGGCGAGTTCGTTTTCTGGGTCACCGGACCCTTCGTGGCTCGTCGCTATCGCTCCTCGCACCTCAGGGAGCGGAGGGGTGTTCGCGGCTATCGCTCCTCGCACCTCAGGGAGCAGAGGGGTGCTCGCGGTTATCGCTCCTCGCACCTCAGGGAGCAGAGGGGTGCTCGCGGCTATCGCTCCTCGCACCTCAGGGAGCGGAGGGGTGTTCGCGGCTATCGCTCCTCGCACCTCAGGGAGCAGAGGGGTGCTCGCGGTTATCGCTCCTCGCACCTCAGGGAGCAGAGGGGTGCTCGCGGCTATCGCTCCTCGCACCTCAGGGAGCGGAGGGGTGTTCGCGGCTATCGCTCCTCGCACCTCAGGGAGCAGAGGGGTGCTCGCGGTTATCGCTCCTCGCACCTCAGGGAGCAGAGGGGTGCTCGCGGCTATCGCTCCTCGCACCTCAGGGAGCGGAGGGGTGTTCGCGGCTATCGCTCCTCGCACCTCAGGGAGCAGAGGGGTGCTCGCGGTTATCGCTCCTCGCACCTCAGGGAGCAGAGGGGTGCTCGCGGCTATCGCTCCTCGCACCTCGGGGAGCGGAGGGGTGTTCGCGGCTATCGCTCCTCGCACCTCAGGGCGAAGCCACTGCGCGGCAACACCGACGACAACGGCCCGACCCGCAGGAGCGGATCGGGCCGTGGGGCAGGATTCGGGCTAGGGCGCGACGATGTCGTCGTCGTCAGAGGCGCCGAAGCTGGTGAACGCGGTGTGCTTGGGCAGGCGGTAGGCCTCGCGGCCCAGCACGGTGTTGAGGATGCGTGCGTTGCGGACCGCGCCGATGTCGAGGTTCGGGGCCGAGACGCCGTGTGCGTGCTCCTCGGCGTTGGCGACGAAGATCCGGTTGGTCAAGGGATCGTCGGTCTCGATCTCGTGGTTGGCGCCGATCACGAGGCGCCCCCGCGAATCGCGGTGCAACGCAGACTCGATCGGGGCGAGGAAGTCTGCCTTGCGCGCCTGATAGCCCGTGCTGGCGATGACCATGTCGGTGGTGTGGGCCAGCTCGGAACCGGTGTCGAGGTGCCGGCCGCGAACACGCAACCTGCCGTCGGCGAGCGTGTCGAGACCCTCGACCTCGACCGAGATCCGCAGCTGCACCGGATTGAGCTTGTCCTGCAGCTGGCGTCGGTACAGCAGGTCGTGCAGCCGCTCGAGGGAATCGGTGGAGATGCCCTTGTGGAACTGCCAGTGCTGCGGGCGAACGCGGTCACGCGCGGCCTCGGGAAGGCTGTGGAAGTAGTCCATGTAGGCCGGCGTGGTCATCTCCAGCGACAGCTTCGTGAAGTCCAGCGGAGCGAACCACGGTGTGCGCGTCCACCATCGGACGGCGGGACCCCCGCGCAGGTTGGCCTCGAGGAGATCGATGACGATCTCGGCGCCCGACTGACCCGAACCGATCACCGTCACGGTGTCGGCGGCGAGGGCCTTCTCCTGGTTGAACAGGTAGTCGGAGCTGTGGACCACCGCCGGCGAATCCGACGAGAGTGCCTGCGGGACGAAGGGTTCGGTCCCGATGCCGACCACCACGTGGCGTGCGATGACCGTCGAGGAGCCCGTCGGAGTGTGCATGGTCACCCGGAACGCATCGGCCTCGGCGTCCCATGTCACCTCGTCGACCGTGGTGCTCCATCTCAGCGAGTCGAGCCGGGACACACACCAGAGGAGGTACGCCTCGTACTCGATGCGGGTCGGGAAGAAGTCCTCGCGCACCAGGAACCGGTACATCCGGTCGATGTCGGCCATGTAGTTCAGGAACGACAGCGGATGGGTCGGGTCGACGAGCGTCACCAGGTCGGACAGAAAGCTCACCTGCAGGGTGGCGTCGTCGAACATCAGGCCCGGGTGCCAGCGGAACTCGTCACGCGAGTCGACGACGAGGAGATCCACGTCGTCGAGCGTCGAGGCCAGCGCGGCGAGGCCCAGATTGAAAGGGCCGCAGCCGATCGCCAGTACGTCTACGTTCTCAACAGGGGTCATTCGGACACTCTCACCATTTCTTCACTGTGCGTTTCCGCGCCGGGCGCGGCGGTGCCTTCGGACTCCACCTCGAGGGCGACGCGCAGGAGCTCGTCGAACAGCTCGTCGATGTCGCTCTCCGAGGTCTCCGGGTTGAGGAGGGTCAGCTTCAGGCAGGTCTGCGGCTCGTCCTCGCCCGGCACCCGCACCTGGGTACGGCCGATGAGGGCCTTGCCGTCGGCGATCAGCCGACGCCGCAGTTCCCCGTTGACCGTATCGAGATCGGTGCAGCGGTAGCGGAACACGACGGTGGTCAGCGTGACCGGCGCGATGAGTTCGAGCTGCAGCTCGGTGGCGACTCGCTGCTCGGCGTACACCGCGAGATCGTTGCACCGGTCGAGCATCTCTCCCAGGGTGCGGCGCCCGTAGGCGAGCAGGGTCGTCGCGACCTTCAGAACATCGGGACGTCGGGTCGTCTGCAAGGTCTGACCGAGGAGGCCGCTGTATCCGGCCTCCACGTCGTCGTCGGGGTTGAGGTAGGCCACCGACCGGTTCAGGGACACGAAGCGATCCGCGTCGGACAGGAGCATGAGGCTCGCGGCGGCCGGCTGCCAGCCGACCTTGTGCAGGTCCAGGGTGACCGAGTCGGCGCGCTCGACGCCGGTGAGCAGACCAGCGAGGCGATCGGAGAACAGCGAACCGAATCCGTAGGCGGCGTCGACGTGCAACCAGATCTCGTGACGCTCGGCGATGTCGGCGATCTCGCCGAGCGGGTCGACGGTGCCGAAGTCGGTGGTGCCCGCGGTGGCGACGATCGCCAGCGGGGTGGCCGCGCCGGACTCCCGGATCGCCGCCTCGAGGGCCTCCGGGATCATCCGGTGCTGCGAGTCGACCTCGACCGGGATCACCGCGGTCTCGCCCAGTCCCAGTGCCGCACAAGCACGGTGGACCGAGAAGTGAGCCACACGCGAGCAGAAGACGACCGGACGCTGCAACGCCCCGACTCCGTCGTGACGCACGTCGACACCTCGGCGTGCGGCAGTGTGATCGCGCGCGATCATCAGCGCCAGCAGGTTCGAGATCGACCCGCCGGGGCTGAAGACACCGCCGGCGTGTTCGCCGAAACCGGCCAAACGCGCCAGGGACTGCACGGTCCACGTCTCGAGCGCGAGCGTGGCCGGACCCGAATCATAGGTGTCGAGTGAGGCATTGGTCGCCGATGCCAGCGCGTCGGCGGCGACCGCCACCGACAGGGGAGCGGGTTGCAGGTGCGCGGCGGCCATCGGGTGTGTGAGGTCGAGGCCGAACTCGGCCACCAGGCGAGCGAGTCGGGTCAGCGCCTCCGATTCGCCGATCCCGTTCTCCGGGATTCCGTGCGGACCGAGCAGTGCTGTCACCCCGCCCAGCACCGCGACGGGATCACCGCTGGGCAGCGGGGCGCCGTGGTGGTGGTCGCTGACCGCGGCGGCGATCTCGGCCAGGCCGCGTCCGACGTCGGCCCACCCGTCGCCGGGACGGGCGAATCGCGAGACACCCCAACTGGATCGGCGATCTTCGGACACTGGGTTCCCCCTTGTTGACTCTGGCGCTCGGTGGCGCGGCGGCACGCCGGTCATCCGGCGCTGCCCTTCTGCGGAGCGCGCTCGTCGAGGACCTCGAGGAGCGCGGAGACGGAGTGGTGCAACGACGTCGGGATCAGGTCGACGAGTGCGGTGAGTACCGCGGTGGCCCGGTCGGCCACCGCGTCGGGAACGATCCCCGGCTGATGATCCACCTCGACGTGGGTGCTGTCGTCGTCGGCCTCGAAGGCGATGGAGAGCGGGTAGTTGGCGATCCCGTTGAAGACCGAGTGGCAGGTGACCGGTGCGTCGGCGGGTTGCGGGATCCCGCGCAGGGGCGCGGGCCGGACCGAGGCCATGATCTCGATGACGGGGAATCGACCACCCTGCTGCCGCAACGCGGTGAGGATCGGCCCGAAATCGGTGCCGGAGTGTTCCATTGCCCGGTAGATCACCGAACCCGCATCGCGGAGGGCCTGTTCGACGGTGTCGTCGGGGTCGATGCGGAATCGCATCGGGATGATGTTGCCGCAGTAGCCGACATCCTGCGGTGACTGTGCCCGTCGCCGGTTGTCGGCCGGTACCACGAGGACGTGGTCGGCCGCGCCGGTCAGCGCGAACGCCGCGAGTGAGCAGACCCCGATCAGCAATGCATTGGGTGTCGCCCCGACGATCTGGGCGACCCGCCCGAAAGCGGTCAGCGAGTCGGCCGCGACCGGGGCGGCGACCTTGATGCCGTCGCGGTCGTCCATCGGCGACAGCCAGCTGTCGGCGGCGCTCTCCGTGGGCAGCTCACCCGTGAGCGGGTAGCGGACGTCCGCAGCGGCCCAGGTCGCGAGTGCGTGTCGGACCGCGTTGTCCGTCGCATCCGCCGCGGCAGTGGGATCGGTTGTCTCCGGGCGGGTTTCGGCGGTGATGTCTCCGGGCCAGGAACCCGACACCAGGGTGCCGAGGAGCAGTGGCCACGAGGTGTCGTCGACCGCCAGGTGGTGGACCACCAGGATCATCGTGACGTCTCCGTCCGACCCCGAGACGCGCAGCCGGAGTGGCACTTCCGAGCGAAGATCGAACGGGGTCCGCGTCAGGGCGGTCGCCGCGGGATCGGCATCGACGCCGGTGCCGATGCCGCTCGCAGCCGTCTCCGAGAGTCCCCAGGTCCACACCGTTCCCGATGCGTCCCACGATCCCGAGCTCGACACGGCGCGTCGACTCGGTGTGCCCGCGTCGTCGGTCTCGACCACGGAGCTCAGCACCCGGAATCGCTCGACGAGCAGTTCGGCGGAGGCGACGACCGAACTCAGCGTCCGGCTCCCGCCGAACCCCAGCACGAGTCCGATGTTGTGCGACACCGAGTCCGGGTCCAGCTCGTAGATCCGCCACATCCGACGCTCGGCGGTCCCGAACTCGCCGAACGGTACGGCTGTGTCCGGTGCGTCGGCGGAGCGAGCGGGACTGATGTCACCCGCCTGCGCGATCCGACGGCGCAGCAGTGTGAGTCGCTCTTCGGTCAACGCGGGCATGGTTCCCTCTCGGTCGACGGGGCGGCGGACGGCGTCGACGCCGCTGCGGACATGGCGTGCAATGCGTCCCAGTCGCGGACGACCTCGACCAGCTGGCCCGCCGCCCACCGCGGCGCCTGGTCCTGGAAATGATCGGAACGGGGGTCGCCGCTCACGCCCAGCGGGACGATCCAGCGGCTCGCGTTCCGGTCGGAGAGGTCCCACACATAGCGGGCCGCGGCACCGGTGATGCACAGGTGCGTACCGACCGCCGCGGCGTTGGCGAAGACGCTCTCGGCGTCGCCGGCCAGCGGGAGCGGCGTCGGACGCAGGGTCGCGAACAGGTCCGGATACTGCGGCGATGCGCCGACCAGGTCGAATCCGTGGATCGGTGCCAGCCGGTGGACGCTGCCCCAGGTGGGTGTGGCACCGAAGGTGGCGACCCGGGCCACCACGGCGTCGAGGGCGGCGACCGCCACGGCCTCGATGTCGATGCCGATCCCCGCCGTGTTGGCGACGACCGAGGTCAGTGCGGTGGCGAGGCGCGGTTCGGGAACGAACCACGGCTGGAACACCGCCGGGAAGCCGTGCGGCCCGCGCAGCGGGGCGAGGATGTCGGTGTTCGCCACACCGAGGACCAACTGGGTGCGGAACTCGGCATACAGGTAGGCGTCGGTGCTCTCGGCCTCCATGGAGCGGTCCCAGGCGACCAGTCGCTGCCGGACCTTCTCGGCCTCGTCGCTGTCGGCTCGCACGCGAGACAGCAACTCCTGGACCACCTTCGCCTGCTCGAGCCGCACGTCGGAGTGGATGTCGGCACAGTCCGCCGGACTCACGGACGTGAGCTCGTCGAGCAGTACCGCGATGCGGTCGGCGCGGAACGGTTCCACACACTCGCTCGTGAGCGGTTGCAGCGCAGGCACATCCGACATGCGCTGGTTGGCGGTGACGGTGATCGGGTTCCGAAGTGTCGCGTCGAAGTCGGGATCGCCGAGCGAACCCCGCTCGTATCCTCGCCACTGGTAGCGCTCGTCCCAGCCGGGTACCGGCAGCCAGTAGTTCTCGGGTGCACGGACCGGCACCCGGCCGGCCACGTGGGTGGCGACGGTGCCGTCGGCATGGCCGATGACTGCCCGGTTGACCGGTTCGACCCAGTTGGCCAGCGCCGCTTCGACATCGGCGACGGTCCGCACGAAGAGCAGATCGAGCGGCGCGTCGAAGGTGACCTCCTCGGAGAGCAGCGGAGACCGCATGCTCATCGCGAACGCGTCCTCGGGACCGCCGAAGACGACGGCACCGTTCGGAGTGGTGATCACCTGCACCGCCACGGGTTCGGCGTCCCGGACCAGGATCGTCTCGGTGCTGACCCCGGCCGGCACCCGGGTCCCGCCCGGCACCTCGACCAGGAGCGTGCCGGCATCGTCGCGCGTCAACCGCTCGAGGTACAGATCCTGGTAGTCACCCATCGCGTTCGTGATGCCCCAGGCGATGTCGTCGCCCTGGCAGAAGTGGGGGACCCCAGGAACGCCGGCAAAGGCGAACCCGGCCATGTCGAATGCGTCCGAAGGACCGGTCGAGGCGAGATGGAACTGCTGGTAGATGCCCGGAAGTTCGAGAAAGCGATGCGGGTCGCCGGCGACGATCGGCGCACCGGTCGAGCTGCGTTCCGCGGAGACTCCCCACGCGTTGCTGCCCGACATCGGGTCACCGAGGTCGACCGCGGGGGATGGCTCCTCCGGGGACGCCGGCCGGGTGATCGCCAGGATCTCGTCCAGGAATGCCTCGTCGGGCATCGCGGGCATCGTGGGATCGGTCTCCCGTGTCTCGAAGTCCCAGAATCGCAGGGCATCCAGACCGAGCGTGCGGCAGGCGTGCAGGCGGAACAGCTTGGTGGTGAACCGTCCGAACAGTACGTGGTGCATGATGAACACCGAGATCGGTGTCCACGGCCGCCACGGTTGTGGCCGATGCGCTAGTGCCTCGAGTTCCGGTGCGGCAGCGGAGGTCTCGGGGTCGTCGAGCGTGCTGTTCACCCCGGCGGCATAGGCGGTGACGAGATCGCGGGTGCGGGTCGACGATGCCTCGAAGATCCGTTTGGCCGCGGCGTCGAGCTGGGCTCGGCGGGCGAAGGTGTCCCACTCGATGCACGAGGCTCCGAAGACCTCGGCGGTGCGTCCCTCGGCGCGCAGCCGCATGAACTCGATCTGCCAGCGTCGGTCCTCGCCACATGCCCGGCCCTGACCGTACAGCGCGCCCGCCGGCGTCGTCGCGCGGACGTGCGGGATGCCGTGCCCGTCTCGCAGGATCTCCACGTCCGGGTGTCCGCTGGTGTGGGTTGCGGTCATGTCGGTCACCGGTCCCTGTGCGATGCAACCGGATTGGCGAGCCGGTGACCGGCGTCGATCAGTGAGGCATAGGAGTCCTCGATGTCGACCATGCGCTTGTTGTTGCGCAACTGCAGACCGTTCATGTGCACCGCTCCGAACTCCGGTGCGAACAGGTCCCAACGGGTGAGACGGTCCTCCAGTTCGGGATGGGCGGCCACGAACTCGCGCAGGCTCTCGCCGACAAGTGACCAGAACTCGTCGTCGTCGACGAGGCCGTGTGTGTGCAGGACCTCGGCGAGCGGGCGCAGGAAGTCGTCGAAGACATCCGACAGGACACCCAGGTTGCGGATCTCGTCCGGCTCGGTGGTCCGGACACGGGCGCAGCTCTCGGGGAGTCCCTCCGCCTTCCCGAACACCGACACCTCCTCGCCGATGTCCTTCAGGATGGCGCGCACCGGAATGCCGTCGGCGAGAACCAGGATGAGGTTCTCACCGTGGGGGGAGAACTTCAGCTCGTACCGGTAGAGCAGGTAGGCGATGGGATGCAGATAGGTCCGCAGGTAGCGGCGGACCCACTCGGTCGCCGGGACTCCCGAACGTTCGATGAACGCGCCCACCAACGGCTCGCCCAGGTGATCGACGTGCAGCAGCGCGGCCATGGTCGACAGTTGCTCGTCGGCGGCGGTCAACGGCACCGGACTCTGGCGCCACAGCGCCGACAGGATCTTGCGGTACTCCGATCCCGGCTGGGTGATCGGCGTGAAGGTCGGGCTGCGGTAACCGATCGCGGCGACCTCGAAGATCATCTCGAAACCGATCGCCGCGAGGTACTGGTCGTCGGCGACGAGTCTGCGGACCCAGTTGTTGATGAGCGGTGTCGTACGCATGTAGTCGGCCGACATCCCGCGTGTGAACCCCATGTTCACGATGGACAGCGCGACCTTGACGTAATTGCGGGTCGGCGTGGTGGCGTTGAACACCGTACGGATCGACTGCTGGGCCTGGTAGAGGTCAGGACTCGTCCCCACCTCGACGATGCGCCGGCCGGCGATGTCGGCGGAGTACAGCTTCTGTACCTTCTCGACCCACTGCCAGGGGTGGACCGGCAAGTACCGGTAATCCGCAGGGTCGCAACCGGCTTCGACGAGCGCGGCGTCGAAACCCGCCAGGGTCTCCGCGCCCAGCTCGTCGAGGAGCAACGCGTCGTAGTCGACATCGTCGACGGTGGCGACGTCACAGTCCTCGCGACGGGCGGCCAGCCAGACGAGGCGGAAGTGGTTGCCGACCTCGGGCGCATACCGCTCGATGTCCTCGGCACTGAATCCGAGACGGCCGGCGTTGGCGACGATGCACGGATGCCCCTCGGTCATCGTCGCCTCGATGGTCTGGAAGTCGGCGTGCGCGAGATCTGCTGCCGCGATGCGGCGTACGTCCGGACGCTCGGCACTGATGGCCAGGGTGTTGATGAACTCCTCGAGGTACTCCGGCAGCGCCTGGGGTCCGATGCCCACCAACGGTGCGAGGTCGACGATCATGGCGACCGCGTCGATCGGGAGTTCGGCGCCGTCCTGTACACGACGCAACGACGACTCGTCGATCGCCCAGCTGTCCAGGGCGAGACGATCGGCGCGGAAGTGGTACTCGGTGTGGCCGTCGGCGGAGGAGACGAGATAGCCGCCGTCTCCGGTCGCCACCGGATCGAGCGCCCGCTCGTGGGAGAATTCGGCGAGGATCTTCTTCGCGATCCTGGTGTGATACGTCTGGCGATGGCTTCGCGCACCCGACCCCCCGGCCGTGCGCACCGCGAACCCCTGCGTGGTCTCGATGTCCTGGAGAGTCAACGATCTACGCCCCCAGGTCCGTGACCTCGACCGGTCCGACAGACCTGCCGTTGTCGGTCACCGCGAGGAAATCGGCTCGGGTGCAGTAGCTCAGGTGCGCGGTCTTGTTCCCGACGGGGTAGTCCCCGTCGACCCGGAATCCCACGCTCGCGTTCAGGCGGTGCACGGCCTTGTTGCGGACGTCCGGCTCGACGACGACGCGGGCGGCGCCGACCTCGAGGATCGCGGTGCGCATGATGTGCAGCATCACCGCGCCGGTGAAGCCGGGAAGTGACTGTTCGGCGTGGGCGACCAGCAGATGCATGCCGATGTCGCCGTCGGCGGGCACGTAACCGCTGGCGGGGTCGGCGAGTTCACTGGTGGCCGGGTCGTAGAGCTCGAACAGGAACTGCGGGTGCCCGTCGTGGTAGCCCAGGCGCATTCCATAAGGCGTACCGGCCGTGGCCTCCGCCGAATCGCGAATCATCTTCTCCACGTCGGCGACTGAGCTGTCGAGCATGTCCCAGTACTTGGCCTTGGGATGGGTGAGCCAGCCGTGGACGGTCGCGGCGTGCGACACGTCGTCGAGATCGACCGAGTTCAGGTCGTAGGTCGGTGCGGAGGAAATGGTCATGATGCCTTTGCTCTGGGAGATGGTCTGGCGTTGTGGGCGTCAGGTGTGCCGGATGCGGTCAACTGCTCGCGATCTCGGCCTCCACCTGTTCGTCGGTGAGGTGCATGACGTCGAGGAAGGTCTGCGCCACGAAGGCCGCCCGTTCCCCGTCGAGTTCGGTCAGACGCCTCGCGAGACCGGCGATGGTTCGCTCGGTGAAGATGTCGGCGACCGAGAGCCCGGGCGCGTCGAGCCACTGGCGCGAGAGCGCTACCACCCGGGTGGCCTGGACCGAATCGCCGCCCAGGGAGATGAAGTCCTCGGTGACACTCACCGGCGGGGTGGGCAGGACTTCGCCGAAGATCAGCGTGAGTGCCTCCTCGACGGGGCCGCGCGGCGCGACCGCCTCGATCGGGTCGTCGTCGGTACGGGTGCCCGCGGCGATGGCCTTGCGATCGTGTTTGCCGTTCGGCGTCAGCGGGAACCGGTCCAGAACCGTGATGGATCGCGGGACCATGTGCGGCGGAAGGGTTTCCGACAACCGGGCGCCGAGGTCGGCGTCGTCGTCGGTCGATCCGGCGGTGAGCACGACCGCGGCGCGGAGGTCGCGGCCGTCGGACCAGGCGACCGCCGAGCCCACACCGGACAGACCCAGGAGGCCGGCCTCGACCTCGCCGAGCTCGACACGGTAGCCACGGATCTTGACCATGTGGTCGGCGCGACCCAGGAAATCGAGGAAGCCACCGGGCAGGTAGCGCGCGAGATCGCCGGTGCGGTACCAGCGTTGGCCCTCATGTTCGACGAATCGGTCGGCCGTGCGGTCCGGATCGCCCCGGTACCCGTCGGCCACTCCGGCTCCGCCGATCCACAGTTCGCCGGGGACGAGGTCGGGACGATCGCGGCCGGCGTCGTCGACGACTCGGCAGCGCACGCCGCGCAACGGTATCCCGTACGGCACGAACGCCATTCCCGCCGGGACGGCGTCCGCTTCGCAGATCGTGGAGTGGATGGCCGTCTCGGTGGTGCCGCCGAGGCCCGCGACCCGGCAGTCGGGCAGTTGCGCGGCGACGCGCTCGAGCAGTGACACGTCGACCTTGTCGCCGCCCATGATGACCATCCGCAGTGATGCGGGCAGGGGCGCGAGGTCCAGGAGCATGCCGAGGATGGACGGCACGCAGTTGAGGACACTCACCGAGTGCTGGGTGAGCAGTCGCGCCCAGTCGTCGACCTTGGTCTGCTCGTCGTCTCCCGGTACGACGACGGCACCGCCGACGGCGAGCAGACCGAAGATGTCGAAGACGGAGAGGTCGAATTCCAGCGACGACACCTGCAGGCTGCGATCGTCGGCTCCGATGGCGAACCGGTCGACGAGGTCGGTGATGGTCGCGACCGCGGCGCGATGCGGAACCTGCACCCCCTTGGGCAGTCCGGTCGAGCCGGAGGTGAACAGGACGTAGGCGAGGTCGTCGGCAGTCACCGCGACCGGCTCGATCGGCTCAGCGAGCCGGGCGTCGTCGAGCGCGAGTACGACGCTGTCGGTGGATGCCCAGCCGGCGGGGTCGGCGGTGAGAACCGCGGCCGGAGTGGCCACGTCGACGATCCGCTCGCGTCGCGCCCGGGGCTGCGTGGGGGCGATCGGGACGTAGGCTGCGCCGGCGGCGAGAACTCCGAGTGCCGCGACGACCTGATCCCCGCCCTTGGGCAGATGGACGACGACCGTGTCGCCGGGCCCGACGCCGGCCGCGACGAGTGTTGCCGCGACGCGTCGTGCCTCGTCGGCCAGTTCGGCGTGGGTCCACGAACGTGCGTCGGACACGACAGCCGGTGCGTCGCCCCGTTCGGCGGCCCGGGTGAAGAAGGTGCTGTGCAGGGTGCCGTCGAAGGTGTCGGTGACTGGCAGCGGGTTCTCCACCGAAAGTCGCTGGGCGCGAACCTCGGCGGTGATCGGATCCGGTGCGGGCACATCCCATTCGCCGTCGACGAGCAGCCCGAGGAGGCGGACGTAGTGGTCGAACATCGAACGTGCGGTGGTGAGTTCGAGGTCGGAGGCGCGGACGTCCCAGTTGAGGAGGAGACCGCCGGCCACCTCGGTCACCTGGGCGTCGAGGAGGACCTGCGGACCCTGCGAGACGATCCAGGACGGATCGCCCAGCACGTCGGTCGCCTGCTGGGAGAACAGGTCGCCCAGTCCCAATGCGCTGGTGAACACGATCGGGGAGACGACCGGCTCGCCGCGGTGGCGGCTCAACTCGCGCAGCACGTCCAGTCCGCTCATCGAACCGTGGGCGGCGGCCTCGTGCATCGACGACCGCATCGACCGCGCTCGCTCGGCGAGCGTGGCCGGCTCGCTCAGGTCGACGCCCACGAGGATCGACGAGGTGAAGTCGCCGACCACCTGCTCGACGTCCGGATGGATCTGGGGGCGGTCGAACAAGGGCACGGTGAGCAGGAATCGCGATGTGGCCGAATGCGTTCCGACGGCCTCGGCGAACACCGCGGCGACGGCGGCCGCGGGGGTGACCCCGCGACGGTGCGCGTGCTCCTCGAGCCGCTTCCAGTCCGAGGCGGACACGGAGTGATGGAGGCGGACACTGTGCGGCTCGACCTCGCCCCGCGCCGCGCGTTCGTCGAGCGGGAGCTCGGGCGGCCCGGGCAGCGTGGGAATGCGTTCGCGCCACCACGTCACGTCGTCGTCGAGGGTCTCGCGGGAGGTGCGGTCCGCGGTGATCGTCGCGAAGGTGACCCCGAGCTCGGGCAGCGTCTCGCCGCGGTACAGGCGAGCGAGGTCGTCCACGAGGACGCGGTAGCTCATCGCGTCCGCGGCGATCATGTCCACGTCGAGGTGGACACGGGTCGCATTGCCCGGCAGGAGACTCAGTTCGGCGCGGATGACCGCCCCTTCGTCGACCGGTAGCGTGCGGTGTGTTCCGTCGGTGCGCTTCGCCGCCAGGATCTGTTCGACCATCTCCGTCGAGTGGCTTCGGAGGTCGTGCACGGCAATGGCTTCGGGGTGCGCCGGCCCGATCTCCTGGGTGCCGTCGGGGTGCACGCGGACACGCAGCATCGGGTGGCGTTCCATCAGCGCGGACATGGCCGAGGCAAAGCGTTCGGGGTCGACGTCGGAACCGTCGAATTCGATGTACAGGTGGGCGGCGACGTTGCCGAAGGCGTGGCTGTCCGATCGCCCGATCCAGTAGGCGTGCTGCATCGGAGCGAGCGGGAAGGGGCCCGCGGTCGCTTCGGGCAGCGGCGGCGCCGTGTCGTCGGCGGCCGGCGTCGGGGCGCCGCCCAGAAGTTCTGTCCAGGCGGT
>NZ_LIYC01000044.1:0-40467 GCF_001418765.1 Gordonia sp. HS-NH1 | reverse complement strand
ACAGCCCGATATCGTCGTCGAGCAGGTTGTGGAGGGTGGCTTTCAGGGGCGGATTTCTGCGCGGGCTCGGGCGGATGTTGAAGATCGCGCCAGGTCGCTGACCGACTCAGCGGTATCCCGCGGCCGTCGACGGCGCGGACGAACTCGTGGTGTCCGGGTCGGCTTGTCCCACATCGGGATCGCGGTCCGGTGGGGCTGAGGTCGAGGGCGTGGAGGGAGCCGAGGACGTGGCGGCCGACGGGACGGCGGCACGGGCCTGTCGTGCCGCGGTTGCCGCACCTCCCGGAGACGTCACCGTACCCGGGGTGGCGCATGAGGAGGCGAGCACGCTCTTGATGATCCGGTGCGTGAGGGTCGGGGTCGGCGACGTCCAGTTGGTGCCCACGCGGGTGACCACCGACACCGTCGTCGAACTGGGCAGCAAGACGAGCACACCCCCGGGGCGACACCAGTCACCTGACTCAAGTTACTGTGCGGTAGGTTACAGTTCCATGAACGGGAGGTCGGGGAGAATCGTGACTCATCGCAGCACTTCGAGACGGATCGTCGGTATCGCCGGGGCGCTGGTGGCGGCCTGCGCGGCCTCATTGATCCCGGCAGCGGTCGGTGCCGCGGCGGCGGGGAACTTCTACACCCCGCCGGCCCGGTTCGCGGCCGAGCCGGGTTCGGTCATCCGCAGCCAGCCGAGTCCGCTGCTGCTCCAGATCCCCGGAATGACCGGCCAATGGCCGGGGACGGCCCGCACGGTGATGTACACCTCGCGTCTCCAGGACGGGACGCCCACCCCGGTCACCGGCACCGTCGTCGAGCCGACGGCGCCGTGGCGCGGCAAGGGTCCGCGACCGACGCTGGTCGTCGGGTCGGGGACGATCGGTCAGGGCGACCAGTGCGCTCCGTCGAAGCTGATGGGTCTGCCGCTGGCGGTCGACCTCACGAAGCCCAGCATCGGCGTGAACTACACCGCGCCGGAGATGTACTACATGCTCGTCCACGGTGTCCGTGTCTTCATCACCGACTATGTCGGCATGGGTACGCCCGGCGTCCACACCTACGTCAATCGGGCCGAATCCGGACAGGCGATGCTCGACGGTGCGCGGGCCGCGCTCGACGTCTCGGGTGCGCCCGCCGATGCGCCGGTCGGCTTCGCCGGGTACTCGCAGGGTGGGGGAGCCGCGGCGTCGGCCGCCGAACTCGCCGAGACGTATGCGCCCGAACTGAACGTCCGGGCCACCTACGCCGGCGCGCCCCCCGCCGACCTCGAGAAGGTCATCCCGGCCATCGACGGCACCACGATCGCCGGGGCGATCGGTTTCGCCATCAACGGATTGACCGAGCGATACCCGGACGTCGCCGACGTGGTGCGACGCGAGACCAACCCGACCGGCAAGGCCGCTCTGAAGCAGATCTCGACCAGCTGCATCGGCGACATCATCCCGGCGTTCGGTTTCCGCCGCGTCGAGACGTGGACCCGTACCGGGGAGACGCTGTCGGCCCTCATCGCACGGTCCCCGGGTCTGCAGGATGTGGTCCGGGACCAGCGGATCGGGCGCCTCAAGCCGAACGCGCCCGTCTTCGTCGAAGGCGGACTGCACGACGACGTGATCCCGTACGGCCAGGTCGCGCAACTCGCCGCGGACTGGCGGGCACAGGGTGCCGACGTCACCTTCGTCACCGATCCCACCCCGCCCATCGTGACGAAGTCGATCGTCAACCATGTCGTGCCCATGCTCGGCACGTTCGTTCCCGGCATGGAATTCGTCCTGACCGAGTTCCGGAAATAGGCCGGACGGTGCCGCACGCTCGTCGACGCTGGAGGCCCGCCGGGGCGAGTGGCAGGATCGGGGCATGACGGATCCGCAGGACCCGACCGGCGATGCGTCCGGCGACCCAGCCGGCCGTGACCCAGCCGGGCCTGACCCCGACCGTGTCCCGACCCAGGCCGAGCTGGACGCCGAGGACCTGGCCGCCCTCGAACGATCCTCGCGCGATCGGGACCTGGCTGCGCTCTACCCGGCACGGCCGGGTGATCCGGGACCGCCGCCGGACGCGCTCGCGGTGCATGCGCGCCTCGCGTGGTGGGGCGCTGCCGTGATCGGGCTCGTGCTGACGATCTACGGCTTCTTCAACCTGGGGACCATCACCGACGATCTGCGTGGCCGGCTGCTCGAGGGTGTGGTCGCAGATCCGGCGAACTCCGCTCCGGAGAGCGAGGTCGACACACTCGCCGGATTCTTCCCGCCGTTCATGCTGGCGATGATCGTCGTCGTGCTGGCCATCGAGTACGCATGTCTGGTGGCCGCCGCGACCCAGCACAGCCGCCATCTCCGCAACTTCTTCCTGGCAGCCGTCGTCGTGCATCTGCTGTGCATCCCCGTCGGCGTCGACCTTCTGTTCCGGTACCCCGACGTGTCGTCGAGCATGGTCGTCCTCAGCTACGTCCAGTTCGGCCTCCTGGTCGTCGCTGCCCTCTGCACCCTCCGGCGCCCGGTCAACCAGTGGTTGCCGGAGTCGACCCGGATGAAACCCACACGGGCGATGCGCGGACGCTAGTGGCGTGCCGACGTCGCACGCCGGTGTCGTGATCATCACCCCGCGGGCGACGGTGTCGCCGGAATGTTCCGCGGACGGGGTCGGTTGGAACAGGCGATCAGGGGCTACACCGGTTCCGCGGTCACCGCTCACGTGTGATCGCACCGCAGCCCTTGCCGCACAGCGGCAGTCGGATCACGACTGCACGCAGCTATGACAAGAAGGGAGTTCTTGATCATGACCACCACCACCCCGATCACGAGCACACTCACCGACGAGCAGCAGTCCGTCGCCGGAAAGGCGCTGCAGGACACTCTCGTCGACCTCATCGACCTGTCGCTCATCGCGAAGCAGGCGCACTGGAACGTGGTCGGCAAGCAGTTCCGCTCCGTGCATCTCGACCTGGATGAACTGGTCACCGTGTCCAGGGAGTTCACCGACGCGGCCGCCGAACGGGCCACCGCGATCGGCGTGAGCCCCGACGGTCGCGCCGAGACCGTCGCGAAGACCGCCCACACCAAGGGATTCGGTGAGGGATGGACCAAGGACAGCGACGTCGTCGAGGCGATCGTCGCCAATCTGAAGGCAGTGGTCGTCGGTCTCCGCGAACGAATCGGGGTCACCGAGCAGGCCGATCCGGTCACCCAGGATCTGCTGATCTCGTTCGCCTCGAAACTCGAACAACTGCACTGGATGTGGCAGGCGCAGATCGCCTAGCGAGAACGCCTGACCCTCTCACAGCAACGAACCCCCGCCGAGCTCCGGCCCGGCGGGGGTTCGTTGTGTCTCGGATGGCTCGGTCAGTCGACGGACCGCGCGGAGACCCCTGCGTCGGGGTCCGGCACCTCCGACGCCGGACCGTCCGGGTCCGGATCGGTGTCCTCGGTGGCGTAGGAGTCGCTGAAGGACACCCTCGGGGTGGTCGCCGAGTGGTACAGCGCGATTCCCGTGTACACCAGGGTCGCCACGGCGAACATCCCGGTGGCCACGATGGCCGCGACATGCACGACGGTCGCGAAGGCGCCGTCGAGCGGACCCACCGCCAACGCCCCGGCTCCGGCGAGCACCGCGCCGAGCAGCGCCCACGCGGCACTGCGAATCCACGGTGCGACCACCGAGGCGTAGAAGAGCCGTTGGTAGATGGTCAGCGAGAACTCGTCGACCGCGGCCAGCCGTACCTCGTCGTCGCCCGCGAGGTCGCGCAGTTCCCGGGCCAGCTGGGTCTGGCGTTGCAGGGTCGTCGATTCCCGTTCCCGGTATCGCACGAACCCGACGACGCCGAACGCCGTAGCCAAGAGTCCCAACCCGACCATCACACCCCAGTAGTCCACGGCGTTCACGCTACAACTAGAACCTGTTGCAGTCGTGAAGCGGGTCACAGGGTGCCCTCGTCGTGGCCGGTCACGGCCTTGCCCCCGCCGACGGTCGGGCCCGGGGTGCGGGCGCTGCTAGGTTGGGCGACCGTCTGTGCCGGAACGGAGCCGACCGGGAAGAGCCCGGCGCCGCCGGCGCGAGAGGTTCGATGACGAACGGGAGGGATGTGCGGGTGAGGGCTCGGATGATCTGGACGTCGATCCTGTGCGCGGTCGTGGGCCTCGTCGTGAGTGCCTCGGCAACGGGTGTCGGTGCCCATGGGATCGGGCCCTCGGGGAGCGGCGCGTACACGAGCCCGGCTCCGGGTGTCGACGTGCTGTCCGGTCATGCACCGGAGGCGGTCCTGCTCAGTCGCGAGCTGTATGCCCGCTCCGACGAGGCGATCCTGCTGGGTCGCGATGCCCTCGACGACGCCGCCATCCGGACCGCTGCGGCGCGCGTCGCGCAGGACAGGCACGTGCCGGTGCTGGCCGTGACGTCGCAGACGGCGTCGAGCGTCGGTGACGAGCTCCGACGGCTCGGGGTGAACACCCAGGTCCGTCTCGGCCGGGTCGAGGGCGTGTCGGACTCGCGCTCCGCCGCGGATCTCGACGACCTACGCGGAAACGCTCCGAGGTCGGGGCCCGCCCCGCTGGTGATGCTGACCCGCGACGCCCCAGCCGACGCGATCATGACGGCACGGTCGGCGGCCCGGGTCGTCGAGGTGCCCGTACCGGATCCGCGGGCGACCGCCGAATCGGTGGCCACGATCGAGGCGGCGGCGACCGAACGGACCGCCGTGCGGGCGGTCGGACCCGGGTTCGGCTCGGCCGACGAGTTCGCCCGGCGCGCCGAACAAGCCCGCGGCACACCGCAACTGCCCGGCGGCGGGCAGATCGTCTTCCCGGGCAGGCGGATGGTCGCGCTGTACGGATCGCCGGGCGCGCCCGCGCTCGGTCCGCTCGGACGACAGGGCATCGCGGCGTCGATCGACCGGGTGCGCCGCCTCGCCGCCGACTACCAGCGGGTGAGTGCCGAACCGGTGATCCCGGCATTCGAGATCATCGCCTCCGTCGCATCGGCCGAGCCGGGCCCGGGGTCGACGTACACGAACATGATCGATCCGGAGACCCTCCGGCCGTGGGTCGAGGCCGCCGGCCGCGCCGGGGTCTACGTCACCCTCGATCTGCAGCCCGGGCGGATGGATTTCCTGACGCAGGCGCGTCGCTACGCCGACCTGCTGGCGCAACCCCACGTCGGGCTGGCGCTGGACCCCGAGTGGCGACTCGAACCCGATCAGGTCCACCTCACGCAGATCGGTTCGGTCGGCGCCGAGGAGGTCAACCGGACCTCGGAATGGCTCGCCGGACTCGTCCGAAGCCGGCACCTGCCGCAGAAACTGTTCGTCCTGCACCAGTTCGACGCCGGGATGCTCGACGACCGGCCGGCGATCGTCACCGGTCGCGAAGAACTGCAGGTGGTCCTGCACGCCGATGGACACGGCACACCGGACGTGAAGATGGAAACGTGGCGCAGATTGGTCACCGATCTCCCGGCGGGGATGTGGATGGGCTGGAAGAATTTCTACACGGAGGACAAGCCGACGTTCTCGCCCGCGACCACGCTGGCGGTGCGCCCGTCACCGTGGTTCGTGTCGTACCAGTGACTCTGTGACGTCACCGGGCGGCCCGGACCGGACGGACGTCGTTCGCGGCAGTTCTCCCGCGGGCCCCGGTCGGGACCCGGAGAACTGCTACTCCGCCGGTGGCGGGGCCGCACCGATATGAAGGAGCACCCCGTGGCGACACCCTTGTCCACGCTGCCCGCCGCTGCCGAACTCGCCGCGTGCCCCACGCCGACCGAGCGGGCCGACCCGTTGAAGATCCTCGCGGCACAGGCGCAGAACCGTGTCGCCGACCTCATCCCGGTGCGGCACGCGCGGATGTCGGCCACCCCGTTCACCTTCTATCGCGGTGCGGCAGCCGTGATGTCCGACGATCTGTCGCGAACCCCGAACACCGGGATCATCACGCAACTGTGCGGCGACGCGCACCTCAGCAATCTCGGTCTGTTCTTCAGCCCCGAACGTCGGATGGTGTTCGATCTCAACGACTTCGACGAGACCCATGTCGGTCCGTTCGAGTGGGACGTGAAACGTCTCGCGGCGAGCTTCACGATCGCCGGACGCAACAACGGTTTCGACGACGCGACCAACCGCAAGGTCGCCAAGACCGTCGCCAAGGCGTATCGGCGGGCCATCGCTCGCAGCGCCACCCAGACGACGCTCGAGAACTGGTACGCCGGGATCGACGCCGACGCCTTTCTGACGGACTTCGGACCGAAGCTGGACACGTCGATGAGCGAGCGCACGCAGAAGGCGCTCAAGAAGGCCCGGCATCGTGACAGTGCTCAGGCCCTCGCGAAGCTCTGCGTGGTCGATGCCGACGGGTCCGCGCACATCCGCAGCGAACCGCCGCTGCTGGTGCCGCTTCACGAACGGTTTCCGGCCGAGACCGCCGACATCGTCGCCGAGAGGGTCCGGGAGCGGATCGACGCCTACCGCGACACCGTGCCGCTGCACGTGCAGGCCCTCCTCGACCAGTTCGAGATCGTCGACATCGCGTTCAAGGTGGTGGGCGTCGGCAGCGTCGGGACGCGGGCGTGGATCATCCTGCTCACCGGCAAGGAGATGGGTGACCCGCTGTTCCTCCAGGTGAAGGAGGCGCAGCGGTCGGTTCTCGCCGACCATGTGCCCGCGTCGGGGTTCGACAATCAGGGGCAGCGGGTGGTCGAGGGTCAGCGGCTGCTCCAGGCGACCAGCGACCTGTTCCTCGGCTGGTCGACAGGGACCGACGAGAACGGCGAGCGACGCGACTTCTACGTGCGCCAGCTTCGTGACGGCAAGGGCTCGGTCGTCGTCGAGGCCCTGAGCCCGGACGGGATGAAGTTGTACGCGCAGTTGTGCGGACTGGTCCTCGGTCAGGCCCATGCGCGCACCGCGAGTCGCTCGCAGATCGCCCAGTACCTGGAGACGGCGAGGGGTTTCAGCGACGCCATCGCGGAGTTCTCGATCGGTTACGCGGATCTCAACGACTCCGATCATTCGAGGATGATGGAAGCCATCGGCCGGGGTGAGCTCGAGGTGTACGACCTGGCGGCAGAGGGAAAGAGCTGAGCCGGCCGCAACCGCCGGATTCGACGACAGAGGGGAGATCGCCGGTGGAATCGACTGCGCGAGAGACCGAGACAGCACTGCGGGAGCGGGTGGCCGAGCTGATGCCGCAGGCGAGATCGGATCTCGCGGAGATGGTCGGGTTCCGTTCGGTACACGATCCCGACCAGTTCCCGGTCGAGGAGTGCGACGGGATGGTCGACTGGCTGCTGGAAGCGTTCCATGCCGTCGGTGTCGAGGACGTCACCGCACACGTGACCAGCGACGGCAGCAAGGCGATCACCGGGTCCATTCCCGGCCCGGAGGGTGCGCCGACCGTCCTGCTGTACTTTCACCACGACGTGCAGCCACCCCTCGGTGATGACGAATGGGACTCTCCCGTCTGGGAATTGACCGACCGTGACGGGCGCTGGTACGGCCGCGGAGCGGCGGACTGCAAGGGCAACATCGTCGTACACCTCACCGCGCTGCGGGCACTCGCCGGCCGCGCCGGGGTGACCGTGAAGATCATCGGCGAGGGGTCGGAGGAGCAGGGGACCGGTGGCCTCGAGGACTTTGCGGTCCGGAACCCGGAACTGCTTCGCGCCGACGCGATCCTGATCGCGGACTCCGGCAACTTCGCCGTCGGGAAGCCGAGCCTGACGACCACGCTGCGCGGCATCGCGAACATCGTGGTGTCGGTGGAGACCCTCGAGTCGGCCATGCACTCCGGGATGTTCGGCGGTGCCGCCCCGGACGCACTCGCGGCCCTCATCTCGATGCTCGCCACCCTGCGTGACGAGCACGGCAACACCACCGTCAGCGGACTCGACGCCGACGCCCGATGGCGCGGCGTGTCCTATCCGCCCGATCGGTTCCGCAGCGATGCAACGGTTCTCGACGGGGTCGGACTGGTCGGTTCGGGATCGGTCTCGGACATGGTGTGGGCCCGCCCGGCCGCCACGGTGCTCGGCATCGACTGCCCGCCGGTGGTCGGCTCATCGGCGGCGGTGCAGCCGCGGGCGCGGGCGCGGATCAACCTCCGGGTGCCGCCGGGGATGGACCCCGTGCATGCGCAGGACGCGCTCATCGCACACCTTCGCGGCGTCACGCCCTGGAACGCGCGAGTGTCCTTCGAGCGTGAGGCCGTGGGGTCGCCCTTCGTCGGTTCCACCGACGGCCCCGCGTACGACACCTTGACCGACGCGCTGTCGACCGCCTACGGCAGTGAGGTCCTCATCCAGGGACAGGGCGGGTCGATCCCGTTGTGCAACGTCCTAAAGTCGCTGTTCCCCGAGGCCGAGATCATGCTGTTCGGTGTCGAGGAACCGCGGTGTCTGATCCACGCGCCCAACGAGAGCGTCGATCCGTCGGAGATCGAACGGATCGCGCTGGCCGAGGCCATCTTCCTACGCGACTTCGGCGCCCGCGGGGCGGCGGCCCGCAGGTAACACTCAGCGTACGCCTCAGAGGCCGCTGAATCGCTGCGCCAGAGCAGTTTTCAGCTCCGGCCGGCTGGCGGCGACCAGGACGAACGCGGCTTCGCGGAAGAGGCGTTCGGGGTCGGACCCGCGCACGAGTGCGCGCCCCCCGGTGGCTGCCACGAGCGCGGCGGCCGCGTCGAGTGCCAGGCGGGCGGCGTCGGCCCGGGCTGCCAGCAGCGCGGTGGCATCCGCCATCCCCGCGTCGAGTGCGGTCCGGACGATGTCGGCACGCTCACGGAGGGCCCGCGCCTCCCGACTGTGGCCGCCGACATCGAGCAGCGCGGTGCAGCGGCGCACGAGGCCGAACGGGAGCGTGCCGTTGAGCCGGACGCCGACGTTCTGGGTCGCGGAGAACTCCTCGAGACCCAGGCGGGTGACGACGCGATCGGAGGGGACGGTCAGGCCGTCGACGCGCAGCGACACCGTCTGGGTCGCGGCGGCCGCGGACAGGTCGACGGGCGTGGCCCGGACCGCACCGGCCGACGCGCCGTCGAGGAGGTCGGGCATGCGCAGGATCGCGGACACGACGTCATCGGTGGCGGCGTCGCGCGCCGAGATCTGCAGGAGGTCGACCACGCCCCAGCCGCTGACGAACGGTGCATGGCCGGTGAGGATCCAGCCGCCGTCGGTGGCGGTTGCGGTCATTCGCGGCGGCGTGGGCACGACCCCGGCATAGGCGACTCCCGCGCGCAGCCGCCCGGTCACTGTCGCATCGAGCAGTTCCGCGCGCAGGTCGGTGTTCGGGGTCCGGGACAGCGAGAGCACGACGCCGTGATGCTGAATCCAGGTGAAGGCGGTGGCGAGGCAACCGCTGGTCAGCACCTCCAGGATCTCGGTGACCTCGCCGAACTCGAGTCCCTGCCCGCCGGCCTCGACCGGTGCGGCGATGCCGTACAGACCGGCGTCGGCCAGTACCTGCCAATGGGAGTCGGGCACCGAGCCGGTGCGGTCGGTCTCACCGGCCGCCGGGAACAAGACCTCGTCGGCGACCCTGATCGCGGCCGTGCGGAGCTCGGTCCGTCGAGCGGCTGCGGCGTCGTCGGTGGTCACAGATAACACCCTACGACGAGTGTTCCGGCCGGGCCCTGATGTTGGACGCCCGACCAGGTCTCTCGTCGTCGCGTGGCACGGAAATCGTCGTCGCGCAGCACGATCCCGGGACCAGAATCCTTGAAAGTGGGACCAAAGGCCCAAGACCAGGAGGGTGCGCGTCGATAAACTCGGTATCGGGTGGGAGCAGGCTCTCGTGTGGAAGGAACCCAGTGACCGCAATCCTCAATGGTCGGGACATGCAGTCGATACGTGTTGTGCCGGAATCGAATTCGGGTGCTCAACGGTCGGACATGCGGACGAGTGAGCGGTACTTGCGTGCCGCGGTCACCGACCTCATCGAGCGCAATTTCCGTGATCCTGACTTCAGTGTCGAGATCGTCGCCCGGCACCTGCACGTGAGTCGCCGTCACCTCTACCGGGTACTCGCCGGCGGCACCACCTCGCTCGCCGAGATGATCGCCGACCGCCGCCTGGAATGGGCGCAGGGGTTGCTCCTGGGTCCGGGCAACCTGAAACTCGAGGCCATCGCGCACGCATCGGGATTCGCCTCGACGGCCACGATGCGCAATCGCTTCCGGTCGAAGTTCGGGTGCACCCCCGACGAATTCCGCCGCATGGCACCGGTCTCGGGACCGGACGCCGAGGCGAGCTGAAACGACTCCGGCGCAAGCATTTTCATGCCTGCGCCGGAACCTGGTCATCGTCTGACGGTGGCCGTCACACCGTGCACAAGGGCGAGTAGTCGCTGCGCCCGCCGGTGGTCGGGGACACGAGGAAGGTGCACGGGTTGTACCCGACCTTCTCGATCTCTGTGGTCAGGCGACGCAATTCCGAGTTGGGCACCACCTTGTCGCGCGAGAGCAGGAATCCCGATCCGCGGCTGGGGTCACCGACGATCGCGTACTGATAGGGCCCGGTGGGGTCCGCACCGTCTTCGAGGTAGGCGACGATGTAGTTGGGTGCGCTGCCGGGGTTGATGCTCCCCGGGGTCTGCGGGAAACGAACGCTCAGTTGGGCATTCGTCTGGGGGTCGACGACGGTCGCGCGTCCGACGACGCCACCTCGCATGCCGGTCGGGCCGGTGCACTTGTTGTCGACGCCGATGGTCTTGGCGTCGATGTAGGTGTAGGTGGCGCTGGTGTCCCGGGCGCAGGTGACGCCGAAGAACGACGGCACGGTCGCCAGTTGCCACCATGTTCCGAGGTAGCGGTCCACCTCGACCTTCGCCACCGGGGCCAGCGGCGCGGCCTGGGCCGGCCCCGTCCCAGCGGCGAAGCCGACGCTGAGGAGTACGCCGGCGACAAGGGCTGCAAGGGACCGGGTGATGCGCATGGTGTTCCTTTCGTGCGATACGTCGTTCGCGCCGCTCCCTCGGTGGAGCAGCGTCATCAGACGATTCGGACCCGATGCGCGTCGTGGATTGGTCGGTCCCCCGCAGGCCTCGTCTCAGCGACTTTTTGTCACCGACTCAGAGCCGGTCGGTCACAGGTTGTACTCGTTGGTGGGGTTCCACGTGGAGATGGCCCAGATCACGATCAGATCCAGGACGATGATCAGGATCGCCCACGCCGGGTAGTAGGGCAGCCACAGGAACTGCGCGATGATCGACAACGACGCGATGATGATCGCGGAGATGCGCGCCCAGTCAGCGCCCACGGCGAGACCACCGGCGACGAGAATGCCGACGATGCCCAGGATCAGGTGAATCCAGCCCCACGTGGTGAGGTCGAACTCGAAGATGTAGTTGGGACTGGCCACGAACAGATCGTCGTTCGCGATCGCGGAGATGCCCTGGAAGATCGAGACCAGACCGGCTACGAACAGCAGCGCGGCGGCCACGATCGCGATCCCGAAAGCGAAGCCTTGTTTGGCAGACGAGCTGGCCTGCTGGTCAGGGGAAGCGCTCATGGTTTGGCGTGTCCTTTCAGTGGTGGTACGCCGACTCCTGGTCCCGACCGACGGCGCGGCGGCTCTGGTACGGATGGACCACAACAAGAATGAGGTGTGCGACACACTTACGCACAGTGTTTGAGCCACACCGGGCACATCTTTGACCAGGCGATTTAGTACTCGCCCGAAGTGGGGTATAAGCTATCGCAGGCTACACACGGGGTGTGGCGCAGCTTGGTAGCGCGCTTCGTTCGGGACGAAGAGGTCGTGGGTTCGAATCCCGCCACCCCGACGCTTTGGTTGGGAAGCAGTAGAGGCCCTGGCCTGGAGAAATCCGGTCAGGGCTTCCTCGTTTCTGCAGGTCAGTCGAGGTCCTCGTCCGACGAGAGCCGACCGCCGATGTGGGCCAGGATGATCGGGTCGTCGGTGAGGATGCGGTCGACCTCCTCGCCGCCGTCGCATCGCAGCAGACCCACCGTGACCCCGTCCGGTCCGTGGTGGACCACCCGCCACGACGCCCCGGAGTCCTCCCAGCGCAGCAGGTCGTCGAGTGTCATCCGAGAGGTGCGCTCTCGGAGCCGCTCAGCTGCCGCGCGAGATCGAGCAGATCCGTCGCGTGGAAGTCGTTGTCCGGCGAACCGGAATCGTCTTTCTCGTCCCCGCCCCACTCGTCCGGTCGCTCGATGAACGCCGTCCGCAGCCCGAAGGACCGCGCGGCGTCGAGATCGCTCTGGTGGGTCGCCACCATCATCACCTCGGCGGGCTCGGCCTCGAGCAGATCGGCCAGCCCGCAATAGGTCTCGCGCGCCGGTTTGTAGTGCCGCCAGAGGTCGGAGCCGCCGATGACGTCCCAGGGGAATCCGTTGTGGCGGGCCATGTCGGTGAGCAGCGCGACGGTGCCGTTGCTCAGTGCGCAGATGATGTGGTCGCGTTTCAGGTGCCGGAGGCCCTCGGCGGCGTCGGGCCAGCCGGGGATCGTCCGCCAGGCGCGGACGAGAGAGCGTGCCTGCGCGTCGTCGAGCGAGACCCCGTACAGCGCGGCGACGTCGTGCAGCGTCTCGGTCTGCAGATCATCGAGGCGCCGCCACGGTAGTTCGCCGGCCTCGACCCGGGCCAGGATCGGCGAATACCGGCGTCGCCACTCCTTGGCGAATGCCGCGGAGTCGACACCCGGGACGATCGCCCGGACGGCACCGGAGATGCCGGTGAACCAGTCGGTGACCGTCCCGAACGTGTCGAAAGCGAGGACCTTCACACGGGGATGAAGGTCAGCGCTCACATGGTCTCCCGGGCCAGCTGCGGAAGCGACTGGTCGGCGTCGTAGTCGGCGTCACCGTGCGACACCGGGGTGAGGGTGAGCAGGCTGGCCTCCGGGCGGCAACAGAAACGCGCGGGGGCATACGGCGACGTGCCCAGGCCTGCACTCACGTGCAGCTTCATCGACGACCCCCAGTTCGACGGGCCCTTGACCCGGGACCGATCGAGCTGACAGTTCGTCACCAGCGCGCCGAAGAACGGCAGACAGAGCTGCCCGCCGTGCGTGTGGCCCGCCATGACCAGGTCGTAGCCGTCGGCGGCGAACCGGTCGAGGACACGCGGTTCGGGTGAATGGGTGAGCCCGAGCCGCAGGTGAGCCAGCGGATTCGGCCGGCCGGCGACCGTCTCGTACCGGTCCCGTTCGATGTGGGGATCGTCGACGCCGGCCGCGACGACCCGCACCCCGCTGACCTCCAGCTCGCGGACCGTGTGTGTCGCGTCGAGCCACCCGCGCTCGGTGAACGCCGCCCGCAGGTCCTGCCACGGCAGGGGTTCGCCCTGGGTGCGCTGATGGTTCTTCTTGAAGTACTTGAGCGGATTCTTGGGTTTGGGACCGAAGTAGTCGTTGGACCCGAACACGAAGAAACCGGGCCGCGACAGCAGCCCGCCGAGCGCCTGGATCACCGACGGCACGGCCTGCGGGTGTGCGAGGTTGTCGCCGGTGTTGACGACGAGGTCGGGTTCGAGCGCCTCGAGCTCGGCGATCCATGCCTGCTTGAGACGCTGGCCGGGCATCATGTGCAGGTCGCTTATGTGCAGGACCCGCAGCGGCGTGGCGCCGGGTTCGAGTACCGACAGCGTCGTGTGACGCAGCGCGAATGCGTTGCGCTCGATCACCGTCGAGTAGAACAGCCCGGCCGCGGCGAGCCCCGCCACGCCGGCCAGAGCGCGGGCGGGTACCCCGGAACCGGACGTACCGAGGCGGGGGATGCCGAGGCGTGCGAAGTCGAGTTCGGAGTGCTGCATCACCCCAGAATACGCATCCCGTGCGACGGTTCCGTCCCGGTTTCTCCAGCGGCGCGGACGGGTGCGTCGATTCACCGATCGCGGTCAGCCGGGTAGCTGGATCACCACCGGTCCGACGCCGGGCACCACGACCGTGGTCTCGGTGGGACCGCCCTCGTCACCACCGGCGCGGCGGCCGTTGCTGACATAGATGGTCACGGTGCTGCCGGGCATGGCCGAGTCGGACGGAGCGGTGAAGACCACGGTGCCCTGCGGACGCCCGCTGTCGACCTCGAGTTCGCTGACCTTGAATCCGGCGCCCTGCAGACGGGACGTCGCCTCGCTCGCAGGCAGGCCGCTGACCTGCGGGATGCGACCGCGGTCGCTGCCGTTCCAGTACTCACGGTCGATCGGGGGCAGGTTGACGGGACCGAACTTCGTCGCCACCGGTCTGACGGCCTGGAACCAGGTGCGGGCCGGTTCCATGCCGCCGTAGAGGTCGCCGTCGTAGCAGGAGCGCAGCGGGCTGCTGCACACGCCCTGCGGGTTCGGGCCGTCGCTGTAGACGTATGCGGCGCCGGCGATCTGGTTGGTGAAGCCCACGAACGCCGAGGAGCGGTGCGCTTCGGTGGTGCCGGTCTTGCCCGCCATCGGCAGCGTCCAGCCCGCGGATCCGGCCGCACCGGCAGCGGTGCCGGCGCCCACGTCGTCCTTGCTCATCGCGTTGGCGAGGGTGTGCGCCAGACCCTCGTCCACGACCTGCTCGCACGGCGGCGGCGTGAACGGGACGGCCGTCAGGGCGCGCTGCCCGTCGGGCCCCATCACCGGGTTGCCGTACTGGTCTCGATTGATCCGGCTGATGGACTTGATCGGGTTGGGCGGGCACCATGTACCGCCCGACGCGAGGGTGGCTGCGACATTCGCGAGCTCGAGGCCGTTGAGCGGCAGGGGGCCGAGGGTGAAGGAGCCGAAGTTCCCGTCCTTGACGTACTGCGCCATGCTCTTCTCGCCATACCCCGACGAACCGGGGATGGTGTACGAACGCAGGCCTAGGCGGACCGCCATGTCGACCGCCGGCTTGACGCCGACCTGTTGCAGCAGCTTCACGAACGCGGTGTTCGGTGACTGTGCCAGGGCGTTCGTCACCGACATCGAGGCCGGATAGCGGCCGTCGTTCTTGACGCAGTAGGCGTTGGCGGGGCACCCGTTGGTTCCGCCGCTGTTACCCATGCCCTCGACGGCGATGGACCCGGGGACGGGGATGTTGGACCCCGCGCCGAGGCCCTTTTCCATCGCGGCGGCGACGGTGAAGATCTTGAACACCGAGCCGGCGCCGTCACCGACCATGGAGAACGGCTGTGGTTGCATCGTCTCGCCGCGATTGAGGTCGAGCCCGTAGTCGCGGCTCGACGCCATCGACAGCACGTCGTGCGACTTCTTGCCGGGCCGGAGGGTGCTCATCACGTCGGCGACACCGTCGGCGGTCGGGCTCGCCTGAGCCTTCACCGCCCGCACGGTGGAGCGCTGGACCTCGGGGTCGAGCGTGGTCTGGATGATGTAGCCGCCGCGCAGGACCGAGTTGCGGGACATGCCGTTCTCGGCCAGGAACTGCAGCGCGTAGTCACAGAAGAAGCCGTTGTTGTCCGCCGCGATGCATCCCTGCGTCGGGGTCTGCGGGCGCGGGAGCACGCCGAGCGGCTTCTCCTTGGCCGCGACGAGTTCGTCGCGGCGTTCCGGGAAGTTCTCGATCATCGTGTCCAGCACGACGTTCCGGCGGGCGAGGGAGGCCTCCGGGTTGGAGTACGGGTTCAGTGCGGAGCTGGACTGGACCATGCCGGCGAGCAGGGCGGCCTGCTCGACGCGCAGATCTTTGGCGGGGATGCCGAAGTAGGTCTGCGCGGCGGCCTCGATGCCGTAGGCGTTGTTGCCGAAGGGCACGACGTTGAGGTAGCGGGTGACGATCTGCTTCTTCGCCTCCTGCTTGGCGGCGGCGTCGTCGAGTCCCTTGTCGCGCTTGGCCTGATCGATCAGGGTCTGTTCCAGGGTGAGCGCCATGCGCACCTCGCGGAGCTTGCGCGCGGGGGTGGTCTCCACCGCGGCCTGGCGATCGGCCTCGGTCCGGGCGAGCACGAGGAGCTGGTAGTTCTTGATGTACTGCTGGTCGAGCGTCGACGCACCCTGCTGGACCTCGCCCGACGACGAGTTCTTCAGAGCGGCACGGATGGTGCCCTTCCAGTCGACGCCGTCGTGTTCCAGGAACCGCCGGTCCTCGACCGAGATGATCGCCCGGATCATGTCGGGAGAGATGTCGTTGTAGCCCACCTGGTAGCGGTACTGGTCGAACAGCACCGCGATCGGCTTTCCGTCGACGTCGGTCATCGTGGTGACCTCTGGCAACGTGCCGTTGAGTAGTTCAGAGGACACGTTCTCGACTGCGGCCGCCGCTCGGTTGGAGACGACGCCGATTCCGCTGGCCACCGGGTAGAGCAGACCTGCGACGAGAACTCCGGCCAGCAGGCTCGCCCACGCCAGCGACCACAGTTTCTTCGACATCACCCCGACAGGATACGTGCGTTCCCTCTGAACATCGCCCTGCCTCGCCCGCGGCGTCGGTGGAGGGCGGCGGTGGACCGGCCGCCGGGGACTCGGCGCGACCGGCCGCTTCCGCTGGGGGAGGGCCGAGTGCGGACCGTCCGAACGGATGAGTTTGCACGGTTGTCCCACTTTGTTGCTTCCAGGGGTTGCGCCCCCCAGCACAGATCCCTAGATTGAGTGCAGAATGTGACTCACTTAACAGTTCGCTGCAAATGTGGCTTGAGCAGCGAGGGAGAGACGTTCTCGCAGCTACGCAGATACGACAGGTAGGGGTGGCGGATGGCGACAGCGGCAGTTTCCAACGAAGAGGATCGCTTGGCGTGGGTTGCTCAGGCGCGTTGTAGAGGGGGAGACCCCGACGATCTGTTCGTGCGAGGCGCTGCCCAGCGCAAGGCCGCCACGATCTGCCGCCACTGCCCCGTGCAGCTCGAATGCGGTGCCGACGCCCTCGACAACCGTGTCGAGTTCGGCGTCTGGGGCGGACTGACCGAACGTCAGCGCCGCGCCCTCCTCCGCCAGCATCCGGAGGTCACGTCCTGGTCGGCGTTCTTCGCCGCGCAGCGCCGGCGCCACCGCGACGCGGTCTGAAACCCTTTATCCATCGAGCAGCTGAGCGCGAGGTCAGCCCCGGCCGGTGATCTGCTCGGCCACCGCGCGCAGTGCGGTCACGTCCGCCACCTCGAACGGCAACGCCGGCACCCCGACGATCGGTACCCGCGGATGCGAGGCCGTGAACCGTTGCAGCAGATGGAGTTCGCGCTTGCCGGTGGCCGCCCGATCGGCGTGGATCTCGAGGACGCCCCGGGCGAGGTCGTCGGTGACCGACTCGAGGGCGACCAGCGCGGCCTCTTCGTGGATCGACGTCAGGTTCGGATGGGTCCGGTTGAGGATCAGCCCGGCCAGCGGCATCGACTCCTCCGACAGCCGGTCGACGAAGAACGCGGCCTCACGCAGCGCGTCGGCCTCGGCCGCCGCGACCACGGCGAACTGGGTGCCCGGCTGTTTGAGCAGGGCATAGGTCTTCGCGGCACGGTCCTGGAACCCGCCGAACATCGAGTCCAGTGACTGCACGAACATCGCGACGTCGCGGAGCATGTCGCCGCCGATGATCGTCGCCACGCCGCGCATGGCCAGGCTCATCGCGCCGGTGACCATGCGGCCCACCCCGCGGCCGCCGCCGACCAGCACCTTCATGAGGCGGCCGGAGAGGAACGAACCCAGCCGCTGCGGGGCATCGAGGAAGTCGAGCGCATTTCGCGACGGCGGGGTGTCGACGACGATCAGGTCCCAGTGGTCCTGCTCGAGCAGTTTGCCGAGCTTCTCCATCGCCATGTACTCCTGCGTGCCGGAGAACGACGAGGCCACGGTCTGGTAGAAGGCGTTCTCCATGATCGCCTCGGCCCGCTCGGGCGAGGAGTACTCGAGCACCATCTCGTCGAAGGTGCGTCGCATGTCGAGCATCATGGCGTCGAGCGTGCCCGTGCCGTCGATCGCGACCGGCTGCGGATCGTTGGTGAGTTCGGACATCCCCAGGGACTGGGCCAGGCGTTTGGCCGGATCGATGGTCAGCACGGCCACGGTCCGGCCCTGCTCCGCGGCGTACATCGCCATCGCCGCCGCGGTGGTCGTCTTACCGACTCCACCGGCGCCGCAACAGATCACGACGCGGGTCGACGGGTCGGTGAGCACCGAGCCCATCTTGAGGTCGAGTGGCATCATGCACCCGCTTTCTGGAGGAGGTTGGCCAGCTCGTAGATGGAACCCAGGTCGACACCGTCCCCGAGGGACGGCAGTTCGAGCGTCGGTAGTTCCACCTCGTCGAGCTGGGCCTTCGCGATCTGCTGTGCCTGCAGCCGGGTCGCGTGCTCGATGGTCTCGGTGAGCAGGCCGGCCAGATCCCCGTCCGTGAGCTTGAGCCCGGCAGCGGTCAGGCTGTCCTCGACTCGCCCCGCGTCGATCCGGCCCTCGGCGATCTCGTCGATCACCTCGGCGGGTAGGTGCGGGGCGCTCACGCGGTTGATGACGAGGCTGCCCAGATTGAGGTTCTTGCCCCGCAGCTCGTCGATGGCCTCGATGGTCTCCTGGATGGGCATCGCCTCGAGGAGCGTCACGAGGTGGATGATCGTCTCCTCCGAGTGCAGGAGCCGGACGACGCCCTCGCTCTGGTTGCGGATCGGGCCGGTCTTGGCCAGGTCGGCCATCGCCTGCGTGACGTCGAGGAAGTTCCCGATCCGGCCGGTCGGCGGTGCGTCCACGACCACCGCGTCGTACACGCGGTTGCCCTGCTTGTCGGTGTGGATGATCCGCTCTTTGATCTTGCCGGTGAGCAGCACGTCACGAAGCCCGGGAGCGACGGTCGTGACGAAGTCGATGGCGCCGATCCGCTTCATCGCACGGCCCGCGAAGCCGAGGTTGTAGAACATGTCGAGGTACTCGAGCAGGGCGTGCTCGATGTCGATGGCCAGCGCGGACACCTCGCCGCCGCCTTCGGCGGTCGCGATGCGGGTGTCGGTCGGCGGCAACGGGGCGATGTCGAAGACCTGCGCGATGCCTTGTCGCCCCTCGGTCTCGACGAGGAGCACCTTCTTGCCGTCGGCGGCGAGCGCGAGCGCCAGCGCCGCGGCCACGGTGGTCTTGCCCGTACCGCCCTTGCCCGACACGAAATGCAGGCGGGCGCGGGCAGCGGCCTGCGGCCACTCGTTCTCTCCCGCGACGGAAGAGCGGTCTGTCACGCCGTTGCCGGAGGCGTCGTCTGTCACGCCGGATTCGAGCGACTCACCCGACCCGGATCGCGAGCCCTGTTCATTGGCCACCGCAACACCTTATCCATTGACCGTCGCCAGATAGGGTGAGTCCATGAGTGAAGTGACCGCGTGGGAATACGTGACGGTGCCGCTGCTGACGCACGCCACGAAGCAGATCCTCGATCAGTGGGGTGCCGATGGCTGGGAACTGGTTTCGGTTCTGCCCGGTCCGACGGGCGAGCAGCACGTCGCGTACCTGAAGCGACCGAAGGGCTGAACATGGCGACCACGTGGACCGATCGTCTCGCCGAGCTGGGCATCGAGCTCCCGTCCGTGGTGCCGCCGGTGGCCAGCTACACACCGGCCGTGCGCACCGGCGACCTCGTCTACACCTCGGGTCAGTTGCCCATGGTCGCCGGCGAGCTGTCGGCGCGCGGCAAGGTGCACGAGGGTGCCGAGGGTGTCGTTCGTCCGGACGAGGCGACCGCGGCCGCCCGGGTCTGTGCGCTCAACGCCCTCGCCGCGATCGACGCGCTGGTCGGGATCGATGCGATCGTGCGCGTGGTCAAGGTCGTCGGCTTCGTCGCGTCCGCGCCGGGGTTCACCGGCCAGCCGAAGGTGATCAACGGGGCGTCGGACGTCCTCGGTGAGATCTTCGGCGACGCCGGTGTGCATGCCCGCTCCGCTGTCGGCGTCGCCGAGCTCCCGCTGGGCGCGCCGGTCGAGGTGGAACTGATCGTCGAAGTGGCCTGACGTCTCGTTGGACGTCGCGCTGCTGATCGTCGCTGCCGCCGCGGCCGGGTGGGTCGACGCCGTGGTCGGCGGCGGTGGTCTCGTCCTGATCCCGGCGATGCTGATCGTCCAACCGGGGCTGCCCACCGCGACGGCCCTGGGGACCAACAAGCTCGCCGCGGTGTTCGGCACCGCGTCGGCCGCGTGGCGCTACACGCGGCATGTCCGGATCGATCTGCGTCGCCTGATCCCGGTGTTCGTTGCGGCCCTGGTTTTCTCGGCGCTCGGCGCGACGGTGGCCGTCGTTCTGCCCACCGAGATCTTCACGCCGATCGTGCTGGTGATGCTGGTCTGCGTCGGGCTGTTCGTCGCACTCAATCCCGGCTTCGGTGGTGACGCGTCGACGGGACCGCGGTCGCGCGTCTCGACGATTGCCGGCCTCGTGCTGGCCGGTGTCGTCGTCGCCTTCTACGACGGGGTGATGGGACCCGGGACCGGGACGTTCCTGATCATCAGCCTGACCGCCCTGGTCGGGACGAGCTTCCTGGAGAGTTCGGCGATGGCCAAGGTCATCAACACCGGCACGAATCTCGGCGCTCTGGCGGTGTTCGGCTTGCAGGGAAATGTGCTGTGGCTGTTGGGACTGGGGTTGGCCGTCGCCAACGTCGTCGGCGCCCAGATCGGATCCCACATGGCGATCGGGCGGGGGAGCTCGTTCGTGCGCTGGGTCCTGCTCGCGGTGGTGGTGGTCATGGTCGGGAAGCTCGGATACGACCTGATCGCCGGGTGAGCACGCGCCGTCACCCGCCAGGGGTTGGCGGAGGCAGGGGGCAGCGTCGATGCTGATCGGGTGAAGATCGACGTAGCCTCCGACCGCCTCGCCCCGCAGCGGCGAACCATCGTCTTGCTCTGCGTGGCCCAGGTCCTCGCCGGCTTGTCGATGGGCGGGGCATTGGCGCTCGGCGCGATCCTCGGTGAGGAGCTGTCGGGGACGGATTCGCTGGCCGGTCTGCCGACCACCGTGGTCACGCTCGGTGCGGCCGCCGCGGGCCTGCCGCTGGCGTCACTGGCGGCCGGGCGCGGCCGTCGTCCCGCGTTGACCACGGGTCTGCTGATCGCCGGATTCGGGACGCTGATCGTGGCCGTCGCCGTCGACCGCGGTTGGTTCGCGTTGATGCTCGTCGGTATGGCCGCGGTGGGGTCGGGCAGTGCGGTGAGTCTGCAGGCGCGGTTCGCCGCGACCGACCTGTCGTCGGCGGCCACACGCGGACGCGATCTCTCGCTCGTGGTGTGGACGACGATGGTCGGCGCGGTGATCGGACCCGCGGTGGTCCCGCTGGGTGCGACCGTCGCAGGCTGGTTCGCGATGGCCGATCTCTCGGGTCCGTTCCTCGTCGGTGCCGCGGGGTGTTTCGGAGCGGCGGCAGTGCTCTTCGTCGGCCTGCGCCCCGATCCGCTCGTCGTGGCGCTCGGCGAAGCCGGCGGATCGCGCACCAAGGTCTCTCTGGCCGAAGGCTTCTCGGCGATCGTGCACTCACCGCCGGCGAGAGCGGCGATGGCTGCGGTGGTGTCGGCGCACGCGGTCATGGTCGGGGTGATGGCGCTGACGCCGGTCCACATGCATCACGGGGGCGCCTCGGTGACGCTGGTCGGACTGTCGATCAGCGCGCACATCGCCGGGATGTACGCGCTCGCACCGGTGATGGGCCTGCTCGCCGATCGGGCCGGCCGGATCCCGGTGATCCTCGGTGGGCAGGCGGTGCTTGTCGTCAGTTGCGTCATCGGATTCGTCTTCGCGGAATCGCAGACGGGCCTCGTCGTGGCGCTGGTCCTCCTCGGTGTCGGATGGTCGGCATCGACGGTCGCGGCGTCGACGCTCCTGACCGACAGTGTGGACACCGCACGACGTGCACCGGCACAGGGTGTCTCGGACACCTCGATGAGTCTGGCCGGCGCGGCCGCGGGTGCGGTCGCCGGGATAGTCGTCGGGACCTTCGGTTACGCGGCGCTGGTCCTCGGGGCCGCAGTGGTCGCCGTGGTGACCGCGGCCTACGTCGTTCTCGACGGAGTCCGCGACCGGCGTCGGACCGCGATGGCCTAGGGTTCTGTCCACTGTCGGGCGATTCGAGGAGGCGTCGGATGTCAGTACCGCAACTCGTCGGACGCACCGGGACCGTGACGATGGCCATCCCGGGAGGCGAGCCCCTCGGCGAGGTCGAACTGCCGTTTGCGGGCGGAACCGAGCGGTTCCTCGCGCGGGCCGCCGGGCCGATCGGACTCGACGAGGCAGTCCTGGTGATCGCGGAGTGGCCCGGCCGCATCGTCGACGTCGAACCGTGGGCGCGGACCCCAGGACCCGAGCCCCGGTGAGCCGGCCCCACGCCATGTGAACAACCGATCGTGGCGAGCCGTTCGATGCGGCAGGATCTGAGTCCGACACACCCGATCGGTCACCTTGTCGCGAAGCAGGCGACACTCTGCCCGCTTCGCTTCCGCACTGCCAGACACGGCGCGCTCGACTCCGCCGACCACGAGGAGAAACCAATGCTCGGCTACTACGTTCCCGAACCCGACGAGGCGATGTTGATCTCGGGCGCCAAGTCCGACGCCGACAACGCGCCGTTCGTCGTGGTGGTGGGACACGGCAAATGGGTCATGCCCTTCTTCCGGAAGGTCCGATTCCTGTCGATGGCACTGCACGAAGCGACGATTCGTGAGGTCTGTGTGACCACGCAGGGAATACAACTGAACGTGCGGGCGGTCATCGCGCACAAGGTCGGCAACGACGTGGCGTCGATCGTGAATGCCGGGCAACGGTTCATCTCCGAGCAGGAGAGCGAGATGAACCAACTGACCGGACAGGTCTTCTCGGGCCATCTGCGCTCCATCGTGGGCTCGATGACCGTCGAACAGATCATCCGCGAACGCGACACCCTGGCCCGTCAGGTGCTCGACGCGTCCAAACGTGAGATGGGATCGATAGGCCTCGTCGTCGACTCGTTCCAGATCCAGTCGATCGACGACATGGACTCCGGTTACATCAACGCGCTGGCCGCTCCCAACATCGCCAAAGTGCAGCGCGAGGCCGCCGTCGAACGTGCTCGCGCAGACCAGGAGTCGGCCAAGGCGCAGCAGGAATCGCTCCGCAATCAGGCCGATTACGAACGGGAGACAGCGATCAAGCGGGCTGCGATCAAGGCCGAGACCGACAAGGCCAACGCCGAAGCCGCCCAGGCCGGGCCCCTCGCTCAGGCCCGGGTGAACCAGGAGGTCATCCGCGAACAGTCCGTGCTCGCGCAGGCGCAGGCCGAACTCCGTGAGCAGGAACTGATCTCGGAGGTCGTGAAGCCGGCCGAGGCAGAGGCGCTACGCCGTCAGATCATCGCCGAGGCAGAGGCCAAGGCGGTCGAGATCCAATCGGCGGCGGCAGCTCAACACAACCGGATCGCCCTCGACCAGCAGCTCATCGAAGCCCTGCCGACTCTCGTCGGCGAGGTCGCGAAGGGACTGAGCACCGCGAACCTCACGGTGTACAACGGCGCCGAGGGGGTCAACGAGATCATGACCGGCGTGATCACCCAGGGCGCCGCGCTGCTGCGAAGTCTGCAGGACCAAGTGGCGCCGACGATGGTCGACGGATCGGCCGATGAGCACCACGTGAACGGCACCCCGGTCCGCGAAAACTGACCAGGCGGTTCGGCCCGGCACGATCGGATCGTCGGGGTCCACCCGGGCGACCACGCCGAGTGGATAGGCTCGGAGACCATGAGCTCACCGAATGACGCCGCACCGACACACCCGGCCTACGGGGTGCTCCGGGAGGTGACCCCGTTCGCATCGGTCCTGTTGTGCGACAACTCCGGGATGATGGAACTCGACGGCACGAACACCTATGTGCTGCGCGCGCCCGACAGCGATGAATGCGTGGTCGTCGACCCGGGGCCGCCGAAGTACAAGCATCATGCCCGGCGCCTGGCCGAACTACCCGGGGTCGCACTGGTGTTGGTGACGCACCGGCACCACGACCACACCGGCGGAGTCTCGCGCCTGCACCGGCGCACCGGCGCTCCGGTGCGTGCTCGCCTCGAGAAGTACTGCCGCAGAGGCGCTCCGCTCCGGGATCGTGAGGTGATCGAGGCCGCGGGCCTACGGATCACGGTGCTGTTGACGCCCGGGCACACGGGAGACTCCGTCAGCTTCCTCGTCGAACACGACGGGCAGCGCGCGGTCCTGACCGGAGACACGATCCTCGGGAGTGGTACGACCGTGCTCGATCCCGCCGACGGTGGGTTGCGCGACTACCTGAACTCGCTGAACCGCCTCATCGTCGAAGGTGAAGGGGCGTCGCTGCTCCCGGCGCACGGCCCGGACCATCCCGACCTGGGACCGGTCGCGCGGTACTACAAAGCTCACCGTGAGGAACGGATCGACCAGATCGTCGCGGCCCTCGACTCGATGGGGGTGTCGGCCCGCGAAGCGAAGCCGATGAAGGTGGTGCGCATGGTGTACTCCGACGTCGACAAGAAGCTGTGGCCCGCCGCGCGGATGTCGGTGAAGGCGCAATTGGAGTATCTGCGAGAGGCCTGACACGACGAAGGCCGCCGGCTCATCGGAGCGGGCGGCCTTCGTGTGGTGCCTGTGTGCCTGGTCCCTCAGGAGCGCGCTGTCTACCTGTCCCCTGAGGAGCGGGCGCAGCTGTCAGCGTGCGCGGCGCGCCAGACGCTCGGAGTCGGCGATGAGGACGCTCTTGCCCTCGAGTCGCAGCCATCCGCGCTGGGCGAAGTCGGCGAGGGCCTTGTTGACGGTCTCGCGCGACGCCCCGACCAGCTGTGCGATCTCTTCCTGGGTCAGGTCGTGGGTGACGCGCAGGGCGCCGCCCTCCTGGGTTCCGAAGCGCTGTGCGAGCTGCAGGAGCTGCTTGGCGACACGACCGGGGACGTCGGTGAAGATGAGGTCCGCGAGGTTGTTGTTGGTGCGGCGCAGGCGACGTGCCAGCACGCGCAGCAGCTGCTCGGCGATCTCCGGGCGGTCCTTGATCCAGGCCTTCAGCGCGTCGCGGTCCATCGACACCGCGCGCACCTCGGTGACGGTCGTCGCGGACGATGTACGCGGACCGGGATCGAAGATGGAGAGCTCGCCGAACATGTCGGACGGTCCCATGATCGTCAGCAGGTTCTCGCGTCCATCGGGGGAGCGGCGGCCGACCTTCACCTTGCCGGACATGATGATGTAGAGCCGATCGCCCGGTTCGCCTTCGTGGAAGATCACATGTCCGCGAGGGAAGTCGACGGGCTGAAGCTGCTTGGTCAGCGCCGCCACGGCGGAAGGCTCGACGCCTTGAAATATGCCCGCCCGCGCCAGTACTTCTTCCACCTAGGGAACCTTTCTCGAAATCTTTGCTACAGCCACGCGTCAGATCGCGCCCTTGGACACGCTACCCCGCGCACAAGCATATGTGTTGGATGGGTCACTGGAAGCTCATTGCGCGTGTGTCCGATCGTCGAGCTGCCGACGCGATGTCCGGGGGCGAGACGACGGCTGACCCGCAATGACCGATCAGCTGGCCCGTTGCGGCGACTCGGTGTGGCCGGCGACGGCCGACTCGTGACGGGTGACGCGACGGTCGCGGAGTTCGTCGAGAGCCGCGGGCATCCCCTCGCGGGCGAGGGTCTGGACGTTCTGGGCGTCGGCCGAGTCGAGGAAGTCCTCGACCTCGTCGCGAGAGACCGCCGAGCGGTCGATCCGGGACTGGACCTTGTCCATGCCCATGGCGAAAAGCATGAGTACAGCCGGGAACAGCAGCGCCGCGAGACCGTGCATGGGGACCAGTAAACACAATGGACCCGCCGGGATCCTCATCCGGAGGGCCGCCGTCACTGACTTGTTACCTGACCGTAGGTTGTGGGTCGGCTGTGCGGTGTGGCCGTTCCCTGGGCCTCCCGGAGGGTATGGATGCCGTTCTGAACTGCGGAAACGCGGAGTCTGACCGCGCTGTCACGGTCGGGCCGCGGGGTCGGGCGCCTGTGGAATCGGGATTGGCGGAGTACATCGCTAACCTGAATCAGGTGAGCGCACGCAAGACTGCGACCGCGGGACCGGCCGTGGCACGCAAGCAGGAGACCCATCTCGGATTGGTCCGGCGTGCGCGGCGGATGAATCGCACCCTCAAGGTCGCCTTCCCGCACGTGTACTGCGAACTCGACTTCACCGATCCGCTCGAGCTCTCGGTCGCGACGATCCTGTCGGCCCAGTGCACCGATGTGCGCGTCAACCTGACCACCCCGGCGCTGTTCGCCCGGTACCGGACGGCCGCGGACTACGCCGGTGCCGACCGCACCGAACTCGAGGAGATGATCCGTCCGACCGGCTTCTACCGGAACAAGGCGAACTCGATCATCGGGCTCGGCCAGGCCCTCGTCGAGAGGTTCGACGGGGAGGTCCCGAACAACCTCAAGGACCTGGTGTCGCTGCCCGGTTTCGGACGGAAGACCGCGAACGTGGTGCTGGGCAACGCCTTCGGTGTTCCCGGCATCACCGTCGACACCCACTTCGGCCGCCTGGTCCGGCGCTGGCAGTGGACCGAGGAGACCGATCCGGTGAAGGTCGAACACGCCATCGGCGAGCTGATCGAGCGACGCGAGTGGACGGACCTGTCGCACCGGGTGATCTTCCACGGCCGCCGCGTGTGTCACGCACGCAAGCCCGCCTGCGGTGTGTGCGTCCTCGCCAAGGACTGCCCGTCGGTGGGGACCGGCCCGATGGACAAGGCCGAGGCCGCCGCCCTGGTGAAGGGTCCGGAGACCGAGCATCTTCTCGCGTTGGCAGGGGTCGTCGCGCCGTGAACGACACCACAGACACCGAGACCGCCGGGAGCGAGGCGAGTCCGTCGTCGCGGAAGGATTCTCGTTTCCCGCCTGCCGCGCGGTGGACCGCCGTCTTCGTGATCGTGATGATCGCGCTGATCGTGGCGATCTGGCCGCGCGGCGGCGAGCCGGCGCCGATGTCGAGCGCGCCGCCGTCGGCGAGTGGGACCCGCCCGATCGACGCCCCGGTCGACGAGGCGCGCGTGGCGGAGGCGCGGAAGGCCGCCGCTCTACCGGATTGCCCGGTCACGGGTCTGCCGGAGTCACCCGATTCCGTCCTCGCGGGCGTCGTCGAGCCCTGTCTGGGCACCGGTGCGCCGTACGACCTCGGTGCGGCGACGGCGGGTCGCCCGCTGGTGATCAATGTGTGGGCGCAGTGGTGTGGTCCGTGCAAGACCGAGTTGCCCTACTTCGAAGAATTCGCCGCTCGTGCCGGCGACCGGGTCACCGTGCTGGCCCTGCACGCCAAGGAAGGCGGCAGCAATCCGTTCTTCCCGTTGACGCTGCTCACCGAGATCGGAGTCCGTTTGCCGTCCGTGCTCGACCTCGACGGGAAGGTCGCCGCGGCCATCAGCGCGCCGCGGGTGTTCCCGTCGACCGTGTTCCTGAGACCCGACGGCTCGGTGGCCGAGGTCTATCCCGGGGTCTTCGACAGTCCGGAGGAGATCGCGGACTCGGTGGCCGAGCACCTGGGCGTGCGGATATGAGCGGGCGTCGCTCTGCCGACGCCGGGCCGCTGGTCTCGCGCGCGGAGATCCCGCCCTGGCTACGAGCCCTCACCGACGACGTCAGCGCCGTCACGAGGAGTGTCGACGGTCGCGGCGGCGACCGGTCGCGCTGGGCGTCGATGCTGCCGACGAAGTCGCGGGCGGCGGCGGTACTCATCCTGTTCTCCGGCTCCTGGGAGGCGGCCGACGACCATCCGGGTGGTCTGCCCGCGGACGCCGAGGTGCTGCTGACCGAGCGTGCTCCGACGTTGCGCCAGCACAGTGGTCAGGTGGCCTTCCCCGGCGGTGCGGCCGATCCCGGCGACGACTTCCCGGTGGGCACAGCGCTTCGCGAGGCGGCCGAGGAGACCGGTCTCGACGCATCCGGGGTGAGCATCCTCGCGACCCTCCCCAGCTTTCCGGTCGGGGTGTCGGGGTTCGACGTCGTCCCGGTGATCGGCTACTGGCACCGTCCGAGCGAGGTGCGCGTCGTCGACGAGGGAGAGACCGCCCGAGTGGACCGGATCAACCTGCGCGAGATGCTCGACCCGGGCAACCGGTTCCAGGTCCGGCGAAAGGCGGTGGGCATCGTCTACAAGGGCCCGGCGTTCTTCGTCGACCGTCTGCTCGTGTGGGGATTCACCGGTGGGCTCGTCGCCGCCATCAGTGAGGTGTCCGGCTGGGACCGTCCGTGGGACTCCGACGACGTGCGTTCGCTGGAGAAGATGATCGAACTCGCCGGCAGCCGTCAGGAGTCCGGGTTCGCCGAACTCCACCACGACGACCGGGAGGTCGTCGACGCCACCGATGTCGAGTCCGGAGGCTCGCGATGACCGGCTCGACCTGGGTCGACGTCATCGTGATCGCCATCGCGCTGCTCGCCGCGGCCAGCGGTTACCGATCGGGTGCGGTCGCCTCGGCGCTGGCGTTCATCGGCGTCGCACTGGGTGCCGTCGCCGGCCTGTTGCTCGCGCCTCGCCTGATCGAACAGTTCGACGACCTGCAGGTGCGGGTGCTCGCCGGGATTCTGGTTCTGGTCGTGCTCGTCGTCGTGGGCGAGGTGGCGGGCATGGTCCTGGGACGTGCGGCACGCGGTGGTATCCGGTCGCCCGGCCTGCGTGCTGTCGACAGCGGCGTCGGTTCGCTTCTGCAGGTGGTCGCGGTGTTGCTGGCCGCCGGTCTGCTGGCGATCCCGCTGCGGGAGTCGGCCGATCCGGCGATCGCCGGGGCGGTGCGTGACTCCAAGGTGCTCACCGGCGTCGACACGGTGTCGCCGCAGTGGGTCGACGACCTGCCGGACGACTTCAAGGCGCTCCTGGACAGTTCGGGGCTCCCGAAGTTCCCGTTCGTCAGCACTCCGTCGACGAACGTCGATCCTCCCGATCAGGCGCTGGCCGAACTGCCGGTGGTGACCCAGGCCCGGCCCAGCGTCGTGAAGATCGAGGGTGTGGCGCCGAGCTGCCGGCAGGCGCTGGAGGGCAGCGGGTTCGTCGTGTCTCCCGAGCGTGTCATGACCAACGCGCACGTGGTCGCGGGTACCGAGCGGCTGGAGGTGCAGACCTCGACCGGGGCACAGCTCCCCGCGCGGGTGGTGCTCTTCGACAGCGAGAACGACATCGCGGTGCTCGACGTCCCGGGCCTGCGTGCCCCGGCCCTGCGGTTCGCCTCGCGACCCGCATCCACCGGGGACGACGCGATCGCCCTCGGCTTCCCCGAGGCCGGACCCTTCTACGTGAGCCCCCTGCGGGTGCGTGCGACGTTCTCGCACACCGGCGACGACATCTACCGCACCGGGCAGGTGACCCGCGAGGTGTATGCCGTCCGCGGACTCATCCGGCAGGGAAATTCGGGTGGGCCGCTGCTCAACTCGGACGGCGAGGTGCTCGGAGTGGTCTTCGGTGCGGCCGAGAACGCCGCCGACGAAACCGGTTTCGTGCTCACCGCCCGTCAGGTGCGCTCCGACTTCGACGAATCCGAGCGGCGAAGCGAACGGGTGAGTACACAGCGCTGCGTCCTCGCCTGACTTTCCGGGCCGGTCGGCGAGGGCCGTCCGCGGTCGGTTCGGGCTCGTGGCGTAGGAACTCGAGGACGTACTCGGTCACCGCGGCCGGTTGTTCCTGATGGACGAAGTGACCGCTGTCCTCGACCTGCCGGTACATCTGGTGCGCCGCCCAGCGGTGGCTGTCGGCCATCGCGTGGTCGAGGATGTACGGGTCGTCGCGGCCGCGGAGGGCGAGCACGGGGAGGTGCAGCCGCTGATCCATGAGCTCCATGAAGCGGGCGCCGTCGGGTCGGAACTGTGAACGGAACGCCCAGCGCCGGTACTCCAGGCTGCAGTGGGCGACGTTGGGGATCAGCATGGCCGACCGGTTGAGTTCCACGGTGTGCGCGTAATCGGGCTGGGCTCGCCAGGAAGCCGACGACCGTTCCGCGAAGTAGTCGGACACGAAGGCCGCGTCGTCGCGGGTGATCTGTCGTTCGCCGAACCGGGGGATCTGGTTGCGCAGGAACAACGGCAGGAACCGTGCCCGCTGGGTCTTGTCGCGCAGTACGCGTCGGCGGAGGGCACGGGGGTGCGGGGACGCGATGACGATGATCCGGTCGACGACTCGTGGGTGCAGTGTGGCGGTCGCCCAGCAGACCAGTCCGCCGTCGGAATGCCCGATGAGGGTGGCGCGGGTGTGCCCGAGCGCGCGGATGAGTCCGTTGGTGTCGCCGGCCAGGGTCCAGCCGTCGTAGCCGCGTGGGGGCTTGTCGGTGTCGCCGTAGCCGCGCAGGTCGACCGCGACGGCGCGGAAGCCGGCCTCGGTGAGCGCGGTCAGCTGATGTCGCCAGCTCCACCAGAATTCGCCGAAGCCGTGGAGCAGCAGCACAAGCGGGCGGTCGCCGGCGGGGACGCCTGCGGGCGCAACGGCGTGGAACCGGACTCCGTTGGCGCGGACGTCGAAATGCTCCCAGTCGCCCGGGAGTCGAACGCTCGAGGGGTCAGGCTCCTCGCTCACGGATCACCCTTCGCGGGCGGGCGGGATTCTCGGGTGCGAGGTCTCGTGCTCTGCGTGACGGTTCGGCAGGACGGTCGGCAGTTCGTTGACCGATTCGATCGTCTTCTTCGGTCCCCGAACCCGTTTGAAGAACAGATAGCCCACAAAGGCCGCGATCAGGGTGACCGTCACCAGGATGAGGAACACGATGAGGAATGCCAGCCAGCGCCAGACCCACTCGTCGAGCAACTCGGCGAGGAAGAAAAAGAAGAAGAAGCTGGAGTACAGCGCCATCACACCGGCGACGATCAGCAGCCCCGTGCCCGCGCCGGCCTTCTTCGCCTCGGTGACGAGTTCGGCCTTGGCGAGCGCGACCTCGGATCGGAACAGGGTGGAGACGCTGGTGGTCGCGTCCTTGACCAGGCTTCCGATCGTCGGCTCACCGTTACGGCCGGCATTGGCGTCGGAGAGCGGGATCGACGGGACGGAGTCCCGGCCCGCGTCGGGCAGGCCGTGCTCGTTGGGGCTCACAGAATCCTCCGTTGTTCGGCTGATGGCCATATGTTGCCATGCGAGCGCCGCTGACGTGGCGGCCCACCCATGGGTGCGTCGGGGAGTGCCCGAACGTGCGATGCGCCACCGGCGGGAGTTCGCTGGTGGCGCATCGGGTCAGGACAGCCCCGCAGGGGACGGTCGTCCGGGCGGGATCAGGCCTTCTTCGCGCGGATGGCTTCGAAGACCGACGGGTCGACGAGGGTGGAGGTGTCGCCGAGTTCGCGTCCCTCGGCGACGTCCTTGAGCAGGCGGCGCATGATCTTGCCCGACCTCGTCTTGGGCAGTTCGGGCACGACGTTGATCTCGCGGGGCTTGGCGATCGGCGAGATCTCCACCGACACCTGCTGACGCAGTTCGGCGATCAGCTGGTCTCCGGTGTTCTCCACGCCTTCACGCAGGATGACGAAGGCGACGATGCCCTGGCCGGTGGTCTCGTCGGCGGCGCCGATGACCGCGGCTTCGGCGACACCGGAGTGGCCGACGAGGGCCGACTCGACTTCGGCGGTGGAGATGCGGTGACCGGAGACGTTCATGACGTCGTCGACGCGTCCGAGGACCCAGAGCGCGTGGTCCTCGTCGTAGCGGGCGCCGTCGCCGGCGAAGTACCAGCCCTGCTCGGCGAAGCGCGACCAGTAGGTTTCGCGGAAGCGCTCCTCGTCGCCCCAGATGCCGCGCAGCATCGACGGCCACGGCTGGTCGAGCACGAGGTAGCCCTGCTCGCCGGCGCCGACGGGGTTGCCCTGGTCGTCGACGATGTTGGCGCTGATGCCGGGCAGCGGTTTCATCGCCGAGCCCGGTTTGGTCGCGGTCACCCCGGGCAGCGGCGAGATCATGATGGCGCCGGTCTCGGTCTGCCACCAGGTGTCGACGATCGGCGCGGAGTTGCCGCCGATGACCTCGCGGTACCACTTCCAGGCTTCGGGGTTGATCGGTTCGCCGACGCTGCCGAGCAGCCGGATGGTGGAGAGGTCGTGGGCGTCGGGGATCTCGCGTCCCCACTTCATGAAGGTACGGATCAGCGTCGGGGCGATGTAGTAGATGCTGACGCCGTACTTCTCGATGATCTCGAAGTGGCGGTGTTCGTTGGGGGAGTTGGGGGTTCCCTCGTAGACGACTTCGGTGGCGCCGTTGGAGAGCGGGCCGTAGACGAGGTAGGAGTGGCCGGTCACCCAGCCGATGTCGGCGCCGCACCAGAAGACGTCCCGGCCTTCTTTGTGGTCGAACACGTAGTGGAACGAGTAGCTGACCTGGGTCAGGTAGCCGCCCGAGGAGTGGACGATGCCCTTGGGCTTACCGGTGGTGCCCGAGGTGTAGAGCAGGAACAGCGGGTGCTCGGCGTCGAACGCCTCGGCCTCGTGGGTGTCGGACTGCTCGTCGACGGTGTCCTCCCACCACACGTCGCGGCCTTCGACCCAGTTGAGGTCGGGGTCGTGGTTGGTCCGACGGACCACGAGAACCTTCTCGACCGACTTCGCGGCGTCGTCGCCGGTGCCGAGCGCCTCGTCGACCTGGGTCTTCAGCGGTGCCGGCTGGCCGCGGCGGTACTGCCCGTCGGTGGTGATCACGAGCTTGGCCTCGGCGTCGTCGACGCGCGAGCGTAACGCTCCCGAGGAGAAGCCGGCGAACACCACGGAGTGGGTGAGTCCGAGGCGGGCGCAGGCGAGCATCGAGATCAGGGCCTCGGGGACCATCGGCATGTAGATGGCGACGCGGTCGCCCGCGACGAGTCCGATGGACGAGAAGTAGTTGGCCGCCTTGCTGACCTCGGCGAGCAGCTGGCTGTAGGTGAGGTCCCGGGTGTCGCCGGGTTCCCCGACCCAGTGGATGGCGACTCGGTCGCCCTTACCTGCGGCGACGTGGCGGTCCACGCAGTTGACGGCGACGTTGAGGGTGCCGCCGACGAACCACTTGGCGAAGGGGGCGCCGGACCAGTCGAGGGTCGTGGTGAAGTCGGTGGCCCAGTCCAGCCTCCGGGCCTGTTCGGCCCAGAACTCGAGGCGATCGGCATCAGCATGGTCGTACATCTCGGCGGTGCCGTTGGCCTGGGCGGCGAACTCGTCGGAAGGTGGGAATGCCTGGACGGTGGAGGACATCGGTGAGAAGGGCCTTTCGCTGTCGACGGCGGTCACTCAACAGTAAGGTGACCCGACGTCAGTACGGGGAAACAGTGTGAGCGTAGTCACGTCGACGTCGACCCAGGAACCGTCCCGTATGCGAACGCAACCGATTCGCGACGAACGGCCGGTGGGTGACGACGAACGGTAGGACGCCCGTCGGCGGCGACCGGAGTCGGCGACGCTTCGTTTCAGCCGGGCGACTGACTCGGCGGTACGAACAATAGGCCGCACGGAATTTCGAAACGGCGACTAACAATGAGGGTTCATTAATTCCGGATTCGAGGGAACGGGGAAGCGCCTCTGGCCTCTGTCGCCGCCGTACCGCGCGAGACCGAGGGTGTCCTGGAAGAGACGGCCGTCGACGCAACTATCGTCGGTTCGTGACCACCGACCCATTGTTGCCCCTGCTGGAGCTACCCGGCGTCTCCTCGGCTGCCGATCGCGCACGTGACGCCCTCTCCGCGGTCCACCGGCACCCCGCCAACCTGCGAGGATGGGACAAGACCGCCACCGAGGCCTCGTGGCGGGCCGGTCGCTCCTCGGCCGCCATCGACGGCGGAAGCGTCGAGCTACGGCGTGACGGCGACTTCGACGACCCGATCCTCGCGGGCGCGATGCGGGTGTCGCAGGCACTCGACGGCGACTCCCTGGTCACGATGACGTCGGTGATCCGGCGGGCGCCGGCCCAGGCTCTGGCGCGGCTGCACACTCTCGCCGCCGCCGACCTCGTCGACGACCCCGATGAGCTCGGGCGGCCACGGAGTGGGACGGATGTCGGTGAACGTCTCAATTTGTTGGGGCAGTTGACAACCGGGGCGACGTCGGTTCCGGCGCCCGTGCTCGTCGCGGTGGTCCATGGCGAGCTGCTGGCCATGAATGCCTTTCCGACCGCCAACGGCGTCGTCGCCCGCGCCGCGTCTCGGCTCGTCGCCGCCGCCACCGGGTTGGACCCGCACTGCCTCGGCGTGCCGGAGGTGACCTGGTTCAAGCGGGTCGGCGAGTATCGCACGTTGGCGACGAGCTTCGGGACAGGTACCGAAGCCGGCCTGCGGGACTGGATCGTGTTCTGCTGCGAGGCTCTGGAAGCCGGTGCGGCGGAGGCGAAGTCGATCGCCGACGCGGCACGGGCGGGATAGCGGTCGGGGTTGCGCATCTGTCCCGGACAGCGCTGCGGGCGGCCGCCGGCGTCGTAAACGACGCGGTTGCCGCCCGCGTAGCACGGACTCAAGTTACCAAGCGTGCTTGGTGGGTTGTGGTTACCGCCTCGGCGATTGACCGCGAGTCGGGATTGCGGACCGTCCACGTGCTGCCAGCTGTGTGCCGTTCCTCCCGGGCCTGGCGCCTCAGGGGAGGAAGGCGATGGCGCAACGAGTGTGGCGGTCGGTCGTCCTGACTGCGATGTCGCAGGCGCACAACACTTTTGCCATATGCGGCGTGCTCCGCGTGGGTGCTTGCCGCCCGTGCTGGGAAGTGCTCGGCGTGGGGGTCCGTTCCTTCTCTTCCGGATCGAACTTGGCCTTCCGAGTTTCCGTAACCACTGTTCTACACCGTGATGCCGGTCACATCAAGCGTTCGGTGTCGGAATGTCGGACAACTTGCGTGCTTCAGCGAAAAATGTTGTTGCCCAGTGGGTTCGGAGGAGGAATGGGTGCGTGGGGGTCTGATCGCGCACGATCCCGGCCCGCGGGGTGGTCAAAGGGGACGTTGCAAAGACGTTGCGTACTTTCCGCGCCGGAATCGCGTTTCTCGGATAACGCCCAACTCGGATTGCCCATTCGCGCATCTTGTTACCCTGGAGTAGAACGGACATTCGCGAAAGCGATTGTTGTGCTTGCAAAGAATCCGAATCCGTGTGTATAGTCATCCTTACCCGGTTCTCATACCGGTGCGTTTCAGCCCGACCCCCCGGGGCTGAAACGTGACGACCCCGGCCTCCTCCCCCCCTGGCCGGGGTTGTCCTCTGTCTGGGGTCTTTTCTACCCGTGGAACGCGCTGAGCGCGGCACGTTGTCCACAGGCTTCGGCCCCATCCCCAGACCGCCGGAGTCCCACCGGTCGACGGGCTCCTCCGGCCGCATGATCGTCCGCATGCCCGACGAACTCCTGGTTCTCGTAGATCCCGACCTCCACGACGATGTCGCGCGGTGCGCCGCGGCGGCCGGCTACCTCGTACAGACGGCACCCGCCGATGACTGCCGGCGGGAATGGCTGACGGCCCGCGCCGTGGTCGTCGACCCGCCCGCCATCGCTGTCCTGAGCCGCGTTCGCCCGCCCCGCCGGCCCGGTCTGATGCTGGTGAGTGCAACCGAACCGGGTGCGCACACGTGGCGGATGGCGATGGACCTGGGCGCCGAGGACGCGTCGACGCTGCCGGCCGAGGAGGGACGCCTCGTCCGGGTACTGACCGGGTGCCGGGTACCGCGACGCCGCCCGGCCGGCGTCGTCGCGGTCATCGGGGCCCATGGCGGTGCCGGGGCCTCGACACTGGCCGCCGCGGTCGCGCTGGCATCGGCCGACGCCGGCTCGCCCACGTTGCTGCTCGACCTCGACGACATGGGCGCGGGTGCCGACCTCCTGCTCGGCCTCGAACGTCGTCGAGGGCTGCGATGGCAGGATCTCTCGCTCGACGGTGGGGTCGTCGGCGGAACGGCACTGCACCAGGCGCTGCCGAGTGCGGGCGACGGTCTCGCGGTGCTGACCTCTCAGCGCCTCCCGGCTGCCGGGTTGAGTGTCGAGGCGGTCACCGCGGTCATCGATGCCGGCCACACCCACGGTGATCTCGTCGTGCTCGACCTGCCCAGATGCGACAACCCGGTGGTGCGCGCGGCGATCGCGTCCACCGACGTCGTGGTCGTGGTGACCACTCCCACCGTCGGCGGATGCGCCGCGGCCCGGCGCATCGTCGATCGTGTCGTCGGCGACGAGGTGGCCGTCGAGCTCGCGGTGCGGGGCCCCTCGCCCGGCGGTCTGCGCCCACAGCAGGTCGCCGACGCGATCGGACTGCCGCTGCTCGCCGCGTATCGACCGGAGCCCCGCCTGGCGGTGCGGTTGGAGGGCGGCCCGCTGCGGCTGCGACCTCGCGGTCCGCTCGGTCGTGCGGCACGAACGGTGTACACGAGGGTCGCCGAGCGCGGACGGCTCGCGTCATGACGCGTTCCCGAACGGACGGCCAGGCCGACGAGGCGTTGCTGGACCGGGTCCGCTCGCGCCTGGCCGCCGACGCGGCCGACCCGAGTCCGGCGGTCATCGCCGACGCGATCCGCGCGGAGGCCGGGGGAGTGCTCGGTGACACCGACCTGCTCGCCGCACTCCGATTCCTGCAGACCGAACTGACCGGGGCGGGCAAGCTCGAGCAACTCCTCGCCGAACCCGACATCGCCGACATTCTGGTGTCCGGACCCGACGAGGTGTGGGTCGACCGCGGTTCCGGACTCGAGTCGACGACCATCCGATTTCCGGACGAGGCATCGGTACGACGCCTCGCGGGTCGGCTGGCACTCGGCGCCGGGCGCCGTCTCGACGACGCACAGCCCTGGGTGGACGGGCAGTTGTCGAACGTGGGGCGCCGCGGGTACACCGTGCGGCTGCACGCGATCATCCCGCCACTTGCCGCGGATGGGACCTGTATCTCGTTGCGGGTCCTGCGGTCGGCGTCCAAGGACCTGCCGAGCCTCGTCGACAGCGGCGCGATCCCGACCGAGGTCGTGCCGGTCATCGCCGACATCCTCCGGAAGCGCCTGGCCTTCCTGGTGATCGGCGGCACCGGAACGGGGAAGACGACGCTGCTCAACGCGCTGATCGGTGCCATGGATCCGCGCGAGCGGGTCGTCTGCGTCGAGGACGCCCTCGAACTCGCCCCGCGGCATCCGCAGGTGGTGCGGCTGGTCGCGCGGGCGTCGAACGTCGAGGGTGTGGGCGAGGTCCCGGTACGGACCCTGGTCCGGCAGGCACTTCGGATGAGACCCGACCGGATCATCGTCGGGGAGGTGCGCGGTGGTGAGGTCATCGACCTCCTGACGGCGCTGAACACCGGGCACGACGGAAGCGCCGGGACGGTTCACGCGAACTCGACGTCGGAGGTGCCGGCGCGCATGGAAGCGCTTGCCGCACTGGGAGGTATGGCTCGCGACGCGCTCCACAGTCAGCTGGGTGCCGCGCTGCAGGTGGTACTCGGGGTGGCACGGAACGCAGGCGGCACACGAGGTCTCGTCGAGATCGGGGTCGTTCGCCGGAACGACGCAGGGCGCGTGACGATCGTGCCGATCTGGTTGCGCGACAGGGGGTTCACCGCTGATCGTCGACACTTCGACGCGCTGGTCGCCGCCGGTGGGCCGGTGTCGGGGGATGGTCGATGATGTCGACGCCGGCCGCGGTCGCACTGGTGCTGGGCACCGCGGGTGTCGCGGTGCTGATGTCCGCACCGCCTCGGGCGACCCCCCGGCTCCTCGCGGTGTGCGGACACACCGCACCTGCGTGGTCGTCGACACCGGCCGTGCTGCTCCCGATGACGGCGCCGTTCGGTGCCCTCCTGGTGGGCGGGTTACCGGCCGCCGTCGCGGCGGGGATCGTCGTGACGATCGTGCTGTGGGTCCGCCGACGGCGACTGGCCGAGAAGCGACGTGATCGCCGGATGGACGAACTGCTTCTCGCGTTGTCGTTGATGATCGCCGAACTGTCGGTCGGCGCACCGCCGGTGCGGGCCTGTGAGGTCGCGGTCGCCGAACTCCGTCGTCGTGATCCGGGTGATGCGGGCTCCGGGACCGGGATCGCGGACGGGCTGGAGGCGATGGCTTGTCGTGCCGCACTGGGCGGTTCGGTGATCGACCCGGCGTCCGGGGCCGACGTCCGCGTGGGCGGGGAAACGGACGGGGAGTCGTGGCGTCGCATCGGAGTGGCCTGGCAGATCGCCGACGATCGCGGTCTGCCGATGGTCGACCTCCTCGGTGCGGTGCGTTCGGATCTGCAGGCCCGGCGGGGTTTCGCCGATCGAACCCGGGCCGGACTGTCGGGGCCACGGGCGACCGCAGCGGTCCTGGCCGGTCTGCCGCTCCTGGGGATGGCGCTGGGACAGGCAACGGGTGCGGGACCGATCCAGGTCCTCCTCGGCGGAGGGCTGGGTGGCATTCTGCTGATGGCCGGGTGCGGCCTGGTGGCTGCGGGCATCGGCTGGTCGGAGCGCATCACCGGAAAGGTGCTGGCGCATTGACCCCCGGTGGGATGACGGGTGCGGCGTGTTCGGCGGTCCTGCTCGCCGCGGCGCTGTGGATCTGGCCCGCGCCCCGGTGGCTGTTGTATCGCGTGACCGAGCCGCCGACACCCCCTGCTCGCACGCCGCGGTGGCTGGGTGCCGGGCCCGCCCCCGACGACCCGTTCGCGATCGCGTCGTCGTTCGACCTGTTCTCGGTGTGCCTGCGCGCCGGGTTGCCGGTGGGGACCGCGGCGTCGGTGGTCGCCGAACGCGCGCCGGCCTCGATGGCCGGCCCACTCGCGCACGTCGCGGACCTGCTGCAGCTCGGGGCCGATCCGGACGCGGCATGGTCGGTCCTCACCGACGGGGGCGAGTCGTCCGACGACCATCTCGATGCGCTCGCCGCGATGGCCCGCCGTTCGGCGCGGGCCGGCTCGTCACTTGCGGGCGGACTCGCCGAACTCGCCGAGGACGTGCGGCGCCGGGCGCACGACGACGCCCTCGCGGCCGCGGAGCGGGCAGGTGTCGCCATCAGCGGCCCGCTCGGACTGTGCTTCCTCCCGGCGTTCATCTGCCTCGGCATCGTCCCGGTCGTCGTCGGGCTCGCCTCGACGGTTCTGGGTTCGGTCTGACGCACTGTCGGTACACCGACGCACAATGGCCTCCATGAGCGACTCGGGATCTCGACACCACGCGATCGACTACATCGAACTCACCGTCACCGACGCCGCCGAGGCGAAGGCCTTCTACGCCGCGGCGTTCGGCTGGGAGTTCAACGACTACGGGCCCGCGTACGCCGGGATCGTGAATCCGGGCGGCCCGGATCTGCCCGAGGTCGGTGGCCTCGCGACGAGCGACACCGCCGCCGTTCGCGGTGGCCCGCTCGTGTTGCTCTACTCCGACGACCTGGACGCCACCGCGGAGCAGGTGCGTGCCGCGGGCGGTGAGATCGTCAACGGGCCCTACGCGTTTCCCGGCGGCCGCCGGTTCCATTTCACGGACCCGAGCGGCAACGAACTCGGGGTGTGGTCGACCTCGTAGCCGACCTCCGGCCGGGTCTGCGCGCAGGCCCGGCATGGTCTCGAAATCCGAGGGATCCGAACCGGGACGCGGTGCGTCCAAGTAGCTGTAACACCACACGTACTTGCCACACCGTTTCCCGCGGTTCCATCGACTCCCAGGAGAGACCATGTCACGCATCATGTTCCGGACTCACGACGACACCCCTGCCGCTGCGGGGCACGATCGCGGCGCCACGATCGGACGTCTCGGCGCACACATGACCAGACTCATGACCGACGAGGAAGGAATGTCGACCGCGGAGTACGCGATCGGGACGATCGCCGCGGCCGCCTTCGGTGCGATCCTCTATACCGTCGTCACCGGAGACAACATCGTGAGTGCGTTGACCGGCATCATCGGAAAGGCTCTCAACACCTCGGTCGGCTGATGAGTCGTCGGAATCGGTTGAGACGCTTCGTCGCCGACGAATCGGGGATGGTGACCGTCGAGGCCGCGTACGCCGTCGCGGCGATCGTCGTCATGGTACTGATCGCCGTCGGCGCCATCGCCGCGGTGACCACGCAGATCCGATGCACCGACGCGGCGCGCGAGGTGGCGCGATTGTCCGCCGCGGGAGATGCCGCGGCGCGAGAGGCTGCGCAACAGCTCGCCGGAGACGATGCCCGGGTGTCGATCTCGGCCTCGGACGAGCATGTCGTCGTCGAGGTCCGGTCAGATGTGGCGATGCTGCCGGGGTTGACGATCTCGGCGCGGGCAGTGGCGGCGAAGGAGCCGACAGGTGCCGACGAGGTGGTGTTCGCACCCGGGGTCGGACCGTGAGGGCCGGTCGGGGTCTGGTCGCCGACGACGATGGTCACGCGACGGTGCTGGGTGCGTTCGTGATCGCGGCGTTGGCCGGTGTCCTCGTGATGGTGATCTATGTCGGGGGTGCTGTGCTGGCGCGTCATCGGGCCCAGTCGGCTGCCGATCTGTCGGCGCTGGCCGCGGCAATCGATCATGTCGCCGGTGAGGTGGATCCGTGTGCGTCCGCGCGAGACCTGGCCGGGCGGCAATCCTCCGGCGCCGAACTCGTCGGGTGCCGCATCGTCGGGGAGGACGTGGTGGTGACGGTACGGGTGCCGGTCGAACTCGGGAGCTTCGGAACGAACGACGCGACGGCACAGGCCCGGGCGGGATCCGTCGGCTGAGTCGACGTCAAGTCGGCGACTGCTGACGCCGGACCTAGCTGTACTGACCTGAGA
>NZ_LIYC01000043.1:15671-40588 GCF_001418765.1 Gordonia sp. HS-NH1 | reverse complement strand
ACCCTATGGGGCACTACTTGAGACCGGAGTTGTCTATGACAATGTTGAAATGCTGCAGGCGCACGGCATCCACGTCGCCCGCGGATATGTACCGCCCAAGGCACGCACGGCTGCCACTCGAATAAACCTCACCGCGGACCTGACATTGCCCGTGCGCACTCCCGAGGAACGTGGTCACGCACTCTCCGAGCAGCAGTACTTTCGTGCTCTGCACTTCGAACGACGTGCTGCGGTCAACCCAAGTTGGGCTCAGTGGAACGAGACTTACCTGTCTCGGCTCGACGTGGTGACATCGGACCGGGGGCGCTGCTCATCGGGGCCTTTCCTCGCGGAGTGGCATCTTCAACCGACGGACCTGGCATCCGGGAGCCGACGTCTCCTGTCACCTGGCTCGACACACGCCTCGCCTTCCGCGACATGATCGAGTTGTCGAATATCGAGATCGGCGCGCTGCTCGGCAGCGGCGGCCAAGGTGACGTCTATGAGGTCACTTCTGACCCTGGGCAATTGCTGAAGCGGTATCGGACAGGAATTGATGTCGACGATGCGGGCCTGGCCGCGCTCGTCGACTGGCGCAAGCGCCTGTCGCAGAAGGATATTGCGATCGTCGACAAGCACACGGCATGGCCGCTGGAAGTTGTCGATTGCGAGGACGGCACCTTCGGCATCCTGATGAACCGCGCTCCGAACGAGTATTGGCACATGGTGGAGGGTGATGAGTTGCCTCGTGACCTGTCGTGGGCGTTCATGATGGACGCGGCACGATTCGTGGGACTGCAACCAGCGTCGCCGCTTGCCGCGGTGATGATGATGGCCCAGATCGCGACGGTGTTCGACGTCTTCCATCGCAACGGAGTCGTCTACGGCGATCTGTCGGCGAGCAATGTGTTGTGGACAAGCGGCAACTCTCCCAGCGTCCTGTTGATCGATTGCGACGCAGCCGAAGTCACCGGCCAGCCGCGGGCGCTGAAAGAGGCACAGACACCATTGTGGAATTGTCCGTGGCCGGGTGTCGAAGGCCGGGAGCGCGACGAATACAAGCTGGCGGTCGCCTTCCTCCGACTGTTCTTCCGCTACGAGGGCCCGATCGCGGATACAACACAGAACATTCAGGTGCCTGCGTACCCGCCGGTAACCCGCGATGCTGCCGATTTACTCGGTGCCGGCCTGAAACAGGTGAGCATCCGCCCCAGCGCGGCCGACTGGTTGCCTGCGCTTCACCAGTTACACCGCGGCCTCAAGAAGCGGAAGGTCGCGTGATGGCAGGTCGGACTTTGTTGGTGCCCAGCCGCATACGGTGCGCGCTTTGCGGGCGGACAGGTCAGGGTAGCTACCTGCGGTCATCAACCGGCGACGCCTTGTGCTCGTCCCACCCATGGTGCCCTCACTGCCGCACGGCTCACCTCACCCCAGCGTGCGAAGAGCAACAGCAGATCGTGGTGTCGGAGCGCGACGCGATGACGCGTGCGACCGCAGTCCTCCAGGACTTGCGCGGACTTCAGATCGGCCTCCCCGATGTTCCCGTCGGCCTGGTACCAGGGATGCCGGGACCCGAGGAGGGCCGCTGTGTCAAGTCGTCCGGCGGGACCACGCGATCGAGGTCGGCCCGGATCGAGATCAAGTCTGGCCTTGGGCCGACCCGATTCGGGCACGTAATCGCTCACGAGCACACTCACGCCCTGCTACACCTTCGGGGCGGACCTGCGGTGCACCCATACGTTGAGGAGGGGCTGTGCGAACTCGTTGCGGTGGTCTGGCTGACCAACCGCGGCACCCGCCAAGAGGTCCTTAACGATGTGTGGGCCAACCCTCACCCGGCATACGGCGAGCAGATGCGTCGCCTCGTCCGTCTGGCCCGCCGCCACGGCGTCCACCGCGTACTCGACCGGGTGCTCAAGACGGGTCAGCCGGAGTGACCAACCGCACCGTTTCGTGTCACCGCGCATCTGCCGGTCAGTGCTGACGAAAGTGCAAGCTGCACAACGATCGCCAACGCCAACCGACGGAGACCAAAGCAACATGAGCTCACCAAATCCAACTGAAGTTGACCGGTTCGACGACCACTACTGGACGAAGATCGGCGCCGAAGGCGGCCGCCGAAACGAGCCCCGAACCACTGCTGGACCGGCAACCGCGCGCGCCCTCCTCCTGTCCGCCTGGAAGACAGAGTTACGCTCCAAACGACTCTCCTTCCTTGATGCGCTCGACGCGTTGAACAAGCGCCGCACGAACACGAGGCGACACCTGCACGAGGTTCACGCCCAGGCCGCGTCCGACCCGCGTCAGGCGGCCGCACTCCCGATGCTGATGGAGAGGGACCGGGCACTCGCTGGCGAGCGCATCCTCGTGTGCGATCAGTTCCTGCAACTCGTCGAGACGATCACCCAGCGTGCCTACGAATGCGATGCGATCTGGCGTGCCGAGAACGAACGCCACCGAGACCGTCGGCTCGCCATCGAGGCGACAGAACTCACGGTCCCAGCGGAGATCACGTCCATCCCGCCTGACCCTTTCGCGTAGGCCGACTCCTGTCACCTTCGCACCGACCACGACGCCGTTACTGACATGAACCACACCCAGATAGGCCGACCATGATGGCCTTGTTCAACCGACATCGCAGTAACGACGACCTTGGTCTACCTGACGAAGATACCGACACCGACGGCCGTCCCGACGGCATCGACCCGCCACCAGCGCCGCGTTTGGCCGACATCGACTGGGATGCCGACGTCGCCGAGAATGCCCGGCTGGCCATCCCGCAGCCCGGTTTCCCCTCGAGACCACTGCCCTTTGAAGAGTCTGCCGTCAAACTCTTTGACGCCGACATGCGTGAATGCACCAAATGGGGCAACCGGCAGCGTGCCCTGCTCCCGTCCCTGCACGAGACGGCCTCGGCCCGACGTCTCGACCTACGGGAAGATTGCGACCGCCTCGATCGCGAGATCGCAGCCGCTCAGAATGACGTCGAGAGCCAGCGCGAACAACTCGACGAACAGGACCGCCGATTCCCGCAGGGGCCAGGCGCGGTGGATGGTCTCCTCATTGCAGGGATGACGCTCGGCGCAGGATTGGAGACCATCACTCTCCAGCCAGTGATCGGCGAGATCTTCACGACTCAGGATTGGAAAGCGTGGTGTTTCGCGGCGTTTGCCGTTGGCGCGATCGGCTACTCGTCTTGGCAGTTCGGCGGCCTCCTCCACCGCTGGCTCGCGTACGAAGGGCCCGTCCGGGTCCGACGCACCCTCGGCTGGAAGGCGCTCGGTTTCGCTGTCTTCGCGGTCCTGGCACTGATAGCCGTCGTAGCGATCCGACTACTCGCCCGCAACGACGAAGTGACCTCGTGGCAGGAAGCGGCCTTCGGCGGATGCCTTTACGCGGCAGTTCAGGGTCTCGTTCAGTTGGCCGCAATGACCCACGGGTGGCGGCACGACAATCCACGGGTGAAGGAACTCGCCAATACTGAAGCGCACCTGACGCAGCTTCGCTCTGATCGCGAGATGCGTGATGACGATCTGGGCGACGCGACCGCCTGGGCAGAGTCGCTGAACGAGTTCCACGTCAGCGCATGGTTGACCGAGCACCGCGCACAACTGGCGGCAGACTACGCCGCCGCCGACCTTGCCTACCGCAACGACCTCGGGCAGGCACTCATCGCCGCCGGGCACGACGAATCCGCATCGATGCTCCTGATCCTCCCGCTGCCGACGTTCGTGCCCCCGGCGGAGTCCGACCCCGACGACACCACAGAGTGGGTGAACGGGTTCATGCTCCCACTCTGAGGCGCAGTTGTTAAGGGCCGGGTTCGCCTACGGGCGAACCCTGCCTTTTGTCACCCAGAAAAGATGTGCGCCCGCCTGTCCAGTCACGAACCCAACCGTCGTGAAAATGCGACCACACAGGAAGTGAGCCGATGGCCACATCGAACCGCTACACGCAGAGACCCCGGTCTGCCACCACGGCATCCCGCCCAACCCCCGGGCGCCGACGTGGCACGCCAATACGTCGTACTGCACCTCCTCCCCGAAGCAACAGGAAGCCGTGGCTACTTGCAGCGGCCACTCTCGTGGTGCTCGGACTTGGCTTCTCCGTCATGACACACATGGCCAAGGTGGACCCCGGCGTTCCGCGGGCAGGCTGCGTCATCGCCGTCGACGCGCAGTGGAGTGCAAGCACCATGACCGACGCCTACCGCCAATGGCTCCCACGACAAGCCGAGGATTGTGCTGCCGACACCCGTGCCGATCTCAACATCGCACTGGTGTCGGGTGAAACACGTACCAGCACAGTCACACCGGTATCCACGCAGCTGAGCCGCCTCGACTTCACGGGCAACGAATCCACCGACAGCACGATCGTAAAGAACGAGATCGACCGGGTCGTGAAAAAGGCCGACAACGCGATCCTCAGCGCACCAGAGCAGCGTGGCGGCACCGACATCATCGGAGTCCTGTGCGTCGCCCACGATCTTCTCGCTGGCAACACGCCGTCAACCCTGATCATCGATACCGACGGCATCAACAACCACGCGCCCTACCGACTGGAAATGCTCCCGCTCGACGATGCCAAGATCACAGAGTACGTCGACCAGTTGAAGGCCGATGGCCAACTCTGCGACCTTACCGGCACGCAGGTCCACATGTACGGAGTCGGCATTGGCCAAGGCACCAGCGATATGTCCGGCGAGCAACTGACCGGTGTCCATCGGTTTTGGGAAGCCGCGATCCGCGCAACGGGGGCCACCCTCGTGAACTACCAGCGGAACCCCTGATGGCGACCTGTCGAGCCTGCGGGAAGCATTCGCCCCGAACACAGAACTGCTCGCGTACGCGGGCTCACGGGCTGAGGCCAGTTTCCGGCCGCGCGTCCACGATATATCCGCGCGGTCCGTCGCCAACCTCCCCACTCGTGGTCGGAGTATCAACTGGATCGTTGGCGACCAATGACTGTGCGGCCGAGCGGACTCCACAACTACAACTCCGCCCTCTGGCTAGAACGGCATCCGAATCGACCGCTCGAGCGCTGTCTATTGCGACGCGTCGCCACGTGCCAAGAGACGAGCAGACAATGTGACCGCCAGTCTGGCTATCAGTGCCCCGGCATCCGCATTGCGCGACGGTCGAGGCACTCCCGCCGATGCGTAGCCGACTGCTGTCACCGCTCGCCAAGCAGACGCCGCCAGCTCTGACATGGCAACTTCACGATCCTTGAGGACCGCTACTCAAATGCTTGTACCTTCGGACATCATCGCTGCGAAGCTGCGGGTGGACACGCTCGAAGTGCGCGGCGTCTCATTCCGCGGCACTGCCCATGAGCTTTTCGGCGGACCGCGGCAAGACGCCTTCGCGTTCGCTACCGACGATGAGTGGGTGGTCCTGATCGTCTCCGACGGCATTGGGTCGTGCGAACACTCTCATCATGGATCTGCAACTGCGGTCGAAGCGATCGTCACCGCGATCGAGTCAGGCGAAGTTTCCCCAGCGGAAGGCGCTGGAGTTCTCACAGCTGCCGCTGATGCGGGCCGCGAACTCGCGGAAACCCTCAATGTTCCTTCGAATTCGCTCTCGGCCACTCTGACGGTCGCGGCAGTCGAGCGCAATCCCCAAGATGACGGCAGCCGTCACGTGATCATCCACTTCGTCGGTGACTCACCTGCAGTCGTCCTCGAGCCGGCGAACGCCAAGTGGACTTACCTCACGCCCACCGAAGACGGGCCGAGCAACGTGGTGCGAAGCTGGGTGCCCGATCGAGCTTCAGAATATGTGTCGTTCGGACTCACAGTCCCCGCCGGAGCTGTGCTGGTCCTCGCGAGCGACGGCTTCACTACACCGCTCGGCGATGGCTCCGGACCACTCGGGATCGATCTCGCCTCCCGGTGGGGCTCTGGCGCACGTGACCTGCTCCCATTCCTTGTGGACCTCTCTTTCAACGCGTACCACGACGACAAGACCGTGGTCGCATTGTGGAACCCCCAATCAGTGGCCGCGGGTGTCGACGGCTCGCGGGCACTGAAAGACGACGTCGATGCTTGAACCGGCCCAACCCGTCGCCGCTTTCCCCGCATGTGATTCAGCCACGGGAAGATGCAGCCGCGAGATCGCCCGTGTCGCAACGTCCACCAACGACTGCTTCATGAGTGTTCTCCATATCTGAGTTGCTGTCACCTGATGTTCCTAGCGGACGGCCATTCCAACATGCACCTCTACGAAGCTCACACGTGGGCGACCATGATGCTCGACGAACACGGCCCTACGAAACTCGGAGCACCAGTTCATGGATACCGTCGCCCACGAGGTGGCGCATGCCCTCGTGGGCTCTGGACACGGCCACAATGCGACGTGGCGCGCCAAGGCCATCGAACTCGGCGGCTCGGGCAACCGCACCAGTGAGGCAACGTTTGACCCCGACGCCCCGTGGACCGGAACATGCGGGCACGGCACCATTTTTCAGCGTTACAAGGCGCCGCGAGGGAAGTACTCGTGCCGATGCGGCGAATCGACGCGCGCCTCAACGCCAATCTCGTGGGTGAGGAGTGCTGCGTGAGCCTCAATTCCCTACCCCCGCGCCATGTCCACGAACCTCGACAGATGTAGCTGGTGTGCAACGGTAATGGTGGCGGTCGGGCCGTTACGGTGCTTGCCGACGATGATGTCGGCCTCGCCCGCGCGCGGGTCGTCGCGCTCGATCGAGTCGGGGCGGTGGAGCAGGATGACCATGTCGGCGTCCTGCTCCAGCGATCCCGACTCACGGAGATCCGACACCTGGGGCTTCTTGTCCGTACGTTGCTCGGGGCCACGGTTGAGCTGGCTGATCGCGATCACGGGGACCTCGAGTTCCTTGGCCAGCAGCTTCAGCTGACGGGAGAACTCCGACACCTCCTGCTGGCGCGACTCGACCTTCTTGCCCGACGTCATCAGCTGCATGTAGTCCACCGCAACGACTTTCAGATCGTGGCGCTGCTTGAGACGGCGCGCTTTGGCGCGGATCTCCATCATCGTGAGATTGGGTGAGTCGTCGATGAAGAACGGCGCCTCCGAGATCTCACCCATACGGCGTGCGAGACGAGTCCAGTCGTCGTCGCTCATGGTGCCGGCACGCATGTCGGCCAGCTTGATCTTCGCCTCCGCCGACAACAGACGCATGACGATCTCGGTCTTGCTCATCTCCAGCGAGAACATGGCGGCGGTGAGGCCGTGGCCGATCGCGGCCGATCGCAGGAAGTCCATCGCCAGGGTCGAATTGTGGGTCGGGACCATCGCCTCGCCCGCCAGATACAGGTGTTCGGCGTTGTCGACCTGGACGCAACGCACCGGGACCGGGTCGACCGGACGAACGGCGACGACGCGTCGAACCCCGGCCCGCCTGCGCAGCTCCTTGTGACGGATCGCCTTGTGGTGCACGGTGAACACGTCGTCGTCGGCGTCGACGCGCAACCAACCCGTTGCCGACCGCTTGTAGTTGAACCCGAGTCCGGCCACGAGGTCGGCGACGACGGCCGTCATGTGCCGGGTGGCGGCCGGCACGGTGATCCAGCCGTCGTCGTCGACGGAGGCACGGGCATCCAGCAGACCTGCGAGGAGGGCACGGCGCTGCGCGATCGAACCCCGTAGGTACTCGTACGGGATACGCCCGCCGAGGTCGGCCATCAGCGTCATGACGTCGACAGGGCCCTCCGCGTCGATCCGCATGCTGATCTCGGGATCGTCGAAGGCCATGCCGGCCAGCGCCGCCACCGTGTACGGGCCGTAGGCGAATCGCTTGCGCGGCAACTCGAGCGGCGCGGTGTTTCGCACGACCGCGCCGCCGACATGCGTCCGCAGGCCGGCCGTGGTGACCACCCGGCGTTTGCCGTCGATCTCGGCCGCCCACTGATGCTGCTCGTCGGCGACGATCGTCGCGCCGTCGTTGAATTCTATTTCGTAGCAAGGCCGTTCGGTCATCACCTCGGTAGCGGCGACGACCCGAGTGGGCCGGCCGTGCGCATCGAGGAGGTGATCGCCGACGCCGACCTTGCCCATCGTGGTCCACCCCGTGGGCGTCGGCAGCGGGGTGTCGAGCGCCAGCGCCTTGCCGACACCCGGACGGGCCGCGACGATGATCATCTGCCCGGGGTGCAGGCCGTTGGTGAGCTTGTCGAAGTCGGCGAAGCCGGTGGGGACCCCCAGCGAGATGCCGCCCCGCGACGCGATCGAGTCGATCTCATCCATCGTCGGCTGCAGGAGATCTTCGAGGGCGACGTAGTCCTCGGCGGTGCGCTTCTCGGTGACCTCGTACACCTCGGCCTGGGCACGGTCGACCACCTCGGCGACGTCCTGGCCGTCGGCGCCGGCGTAGCCGTACTGGACGATGCGTGTGCCGGCTTCCACGAGCCGGCGCAGCAGCGCCTTCTCCGCCACGATCTCGGCGTAGTAGCCGGCGTTGGCGGCGGTGGGCACCGTCGAGATCAGGGTGTGCAGATACGGCGCCCCGCCGATCCGTTTGAGTTCGCCCGCCCGCTCGAGTTCCGCGGCGACCGTCACCGCGTCGGCGGGCTCGCCCTTCGAGTACAGGGTGAGGATCGCCTCGAACACCGCCTGATGGGCAGGACGATAGAAGTCACCGGTGCGGATCTTCTCGACGACGTCGGCAACCGCGTCCTTGGACAGCAACATGCCACCGAGCACCGACTGCTCGGCGGCCAGGTCCTGCGGGGGCTGCCTGCCGAAGTCCTCGGCGGGGATCTCGTCGTCTCCCCGTCCTCGCCCTCCGGCGGCGGGGCCGCGCCCGCGGTCATCCACAACAGCCACGCGTGTCAAACCTCTCGCAACGTTCGATCCCACCCGACATCGAATGAGTACGACCTTGAGTCTGGTGTCGGCCCCGGTAGGCCACGTCGCGAGTCCCCGGTGTCGACGTCGTGTTTCGGTCTGTCTCTTCCTATCGGGTGGCACCGACAGTCGGACTGTCGTGTGCGCCGAGACGGACGGAGACGCTGAGGCGTGACACTAGGACCTCCACGACCGCGACTCAAACCGACCTGTTGACGAATCTGGGGATCACTTGTGGAGCGTGTGTGAGTGGCCGGGGGACGCGTTGTGCACCCTTTGTGGACAACCTGAGGAATTCGGGTGTGAACAACACAGTTCTCGCAGGTCAGCGTCTTCGCTAATTTCCACAATCAACGATTTGGAAATCGTTGGGGCTTCTTCGGCGCGTCGCCTTGCGGGCGTGTTGCGGACGCCTGTTCAACTCCTGGTGGCGAATATTCGGGTGAACATCTGGTGTGGTCTGCGTTACACCTGGCCAGACGAGGTCGCGGGCGTCATCAGTCGCGCGACTTACCTTCGATCGCCGACGGCACGCCGTCGGTTGTGGTGCAATGTCGAGCGTGTCGAGGTTGGGGTTGAGGTCGGTCGTCATCCGCCGCGTGGTCACCGTGCTGGCCGCCCTGACCGCTGCCGCCGGACTGACGACGGCCCCATCGGCTCTCGCCGCGCCCGGGCCCACGATGCCCGTCGAGTTCGATCTCTCGCGCTACCAACCCGTCAACCCCACGACGTTCCGCTCGCTGGCCTACGTCGACAACGGCCGGTCGTTCTTCACCACCGGCCGGTGGGTGTGCCAGGTCGGTCCCGGCTACCGCTACGTCGGTTGTGCGGGCCGTCCCGCGACCGCACCGCCCACCGCGTCGGGCGCGGTCATCTCCGACGACCAGCAGGGTCCGTGGTGGGCGCGCACGGATCAGACCTATCGATTCGGTCCGAAGAGCGGGTTCCGACCACCGGTCCTCGGCGTCGGCAAACGGGTCACCATCGAAGGCGTCACGTGCACCGTCCCCCGCCGCGACGCCGTGGCCTGCCGTACCGGCGACCGCGCGCTGATCTTCACCCCGGCCTGGCACAAGTTCTTCTTCCCGTCGTGGGACACCCTGGGCCCCGGCAACAACGCCGTCGACCACAGCGCCAACCCGGCACCGCAATACCTTCCGCCGCGGCTGCAGTACTGGAACCAGCTGCCGGCGAATCCACCGGCCCCGAAGTAGGGCTTCGATCATTCGGTCAGGCAGCCACGACAAAGGCCGGGTGGAGGATCTCCACCCGGCCTTTGGTCGTAACGCTGAGGTCAGCTCGCGGCGACGACGGCGAGCTGTACGGTCGCCGAGACCTGCGGGTGCAGGTTGACGATGACCGGGTAGCTGCCGGTTGCCTTGATGTGTCCCTTGGGCAGCTCGACGCTGCGCTTGTCGACGGTCGGGCCGCCTGCGGTCTTGATGGCACCGGCGACGTCAGCCGCGGTGACCGAACCGAAGAGCTTGCCCGAGTCGTGGGTCTTGACGTCCAGCGAGACATCGGCGAGGCCCTCGAGGGCCTGCTTCAGCTCGTTGGCGTGCTCGAGACCGCGGACCTCGCGGGCTTCCTGCGAACGGCGGATGCCCTCGACCTGCTTCTCGGCTCCACGGGTGGCCTTGATGGCCAGGCCGCGGGGCAGCAGGTAGTTGCGGCCGTAGCCGTCCTTGACCACGACGATGTCGCCGGCTTCGCCGAGGTTCTCCACGGCGGCGGTGAGGATGAGCTTCATGTCAACTGATCCTTTCCGCTTATCGGCTGGTCGAGGTGAAGGGCAGCAGGGCCACCTCACGCGAGTTCTTCACTGCCACAGCGACGTCGCGCTGATGCTGCACGCAGTTGCCGGTCACGCGACGCGACCGGATCTTGCCCCGGTCGGACAGGAAACGACGCAGCAGCGCGGTGTCCTTGTAGTCGATGACGGCCTTCTTGTCCTTGCAGAAGCTGCACGCCTTGGTCTTGGTGACCTTCTCGACGCGAGGCTTCCGGCTCGGCTTTGCCTTTGCCATGTGTGTGTTGCTCCAGTCAATGCTTCGGGGACGGTCACTGCCGTTCCCGGGCTGTTCGGGGCGGGTCGATCATGCCCCGAGCGATATCAGAAAGGTGGTTCGTCGTCCCCGCCACCGAACGATCCCCCGCTGTTGCTGGCAGGCGCGCTGCCCCAGGGATCGTCGGCAACCTGCTGGTTCGAGTTCCCGCCGCCGCGGCTACCGCCGCCACCGCCGGACCCGAATCCGCCACCACCGCCGCCACCGCGCGAGGCGCGGTTGACCTTGGCGGTGGCGTACCGCAGTGAGGGGCCGATCTCGTCGACCTCGAGTTCCACGACCGTGCGTCGTTCGCCCTCTTTGGTTTCGTAGGACCGCTGCTTGAGCCGTCCCTGCACGATCACCCGGGAACCCTTGGTCAGGCTTTCGGTCACATTCTCCGCGGCGTCACGCCAGATGTTGCAGCGGAGGAACAGCGCTTCGCCGTCCTTCCACTCGTTGGTCTGACGATCGAAAGTGCGCGGAGTGGAAGCCACCGTGAAATTGGCAACCGCTGCCCCGGACGGCGTGAACCGCAGTTCCGGGTCGGCGGTGAGATTGCCGATGACGGTGATGACCGTGTCGCCTGCCATGTGTGTTCCCCTTGGGTCGTTGGTGGGCACTCGCTGATCGACATGCACCGGGTGTTCTGGGTCCAACCCTAGAACCCGGTACCGACGTGTTCAGACGATCAAGAAAGCCTGTGGATTACTTCCGCAGGACCTTGGTGCGCAGAACCGACTCGTTCAGCTTCAGCTGACGATCGAGCTCGGTGACCGTGGCGGGCTCGGCGTTGAGATCGATGACGGCGTAGATGCCCTCGTTGTGCTTGAGGATCTCGTAGGCAAGACGGCGCTTGCCCCAGATGTCGACGCCGTCCACCGAACCGCCATCCTTGCGGACAACATTGAGGAACGTATCGAGTGAGGGTGCGACGGTGCGCTCGTCCAGATTCGGATCGAGGATGACCATCAATTCGTAGTGACGCATAAGACCACATCACCTCCTATGGGCTAGGTCGGCCACGGACTGTCCGTGGCAGGAGGGTCGCCTGCGTCGGCAACCGGTCCAAGATACATGACCTGCCCGTTCGCAGAGAAATCCGAGGCCGCGGGTCGCTTCGGCGGCGCACTGCCCGACCACCTACGCTGTTGGCCATGTCGGAACGGCGGACAACCCCGGGTCGATGGTCCGCACGGCTGTCCGGCCGTGGTGAGACGGCCCTGATCGTTGTCGTGTCGGTGCTCGCGACCACGGTCACGATGTTCTGGAGTTTCCGGGCCAAGCTCCGGTGCGGGGGCCCACCGTTCGACGCGTTCGGGCGCAGCGGCAACTGGCCGGTCGGGGATCCGGATGCGGTGATCCCCTGCTACTCGGACCTGATGTACCTCTGGCTCGGCCGCGACATCAACACCCACGTCTTTCCCTACATCCACGGCGGAATCGCTTCCGACGGAACGTTGTTCGGCGGTGTCGTCGAGTACCCGGTGCTCTCCGGCGTCCTCATGTTCTTCGGTGCGATCGGCGCCGACACCGACACCGAGTTCTTCACCCACTCCGCGCTCCTGCTGGCGCCGTTCGGGGTCGCGATCACCGTGTTGCTCGCCCTGATGGTCCGATGGTGGGCGCTGCTCTGGGCCGCGACGCCCCCGTTGGTGCTGTACTCCTTCCACAACTGGGAGCTGCCGGTCGTCGCGACCGCCGTCGGGGCAGTCGCCGTGATGGCCTGGGGCGCGTCCGTCCAGCCCGGAACAGGCCGGCGACGACTGCCGCTTCGGACGTGCGCGGTGGTCGCGGCTGTTCTGCTCGCGGTCGGCTTCTGTCTCAAGCTCTACCCGGGGATCTTCGTGTTACCGCTGGCCGCATACGTTCTCACGCGCGGCGCCGGCGGCGCACGCGCGGTTGCGGGACGACGTGACGCCGGAGGCGGCCTCGACTGGACGGGCGCCGGCTGGGTTGCGGGCGCCGCCGTCGTGACGGTGGCCGCGATCCAATTGCCGTTCATGGTCCTCGGATTCGACGGGTGGAAGGCCGCGCTGTCCTTCCAGGGCCGTCGCCGGGCCGACGTCGACACCAATTCCATCTGGTACTGGGGTCTGCGGTATGTCACCGGGACCACCGACACGTACCACTCCATCGTCAGCGTGATGTCGCCGCTGCTGATCCTCACCTCGTTCGCGGTCGCGATGTACCTCGGGTGGCGCCGCTTCGAACGCGTCGGCACCTTCCCGTGGATCGCCGTGAGCGGCGCGATGCTGGCCGGTTTCATGCTGTTCCACAAGGTGCACTCCCCGCAGTACACGCTCTGGATACTGCCGTTCTTCGTCCTGATGAAGGTGCGCTGGCCGGTGATCCTGGCGTACCTGCTCACCGACCTCGCTCTCGATCTGACGATCTTCCGGTTGTTCCCGATCCGGGATGCCGGCGATCCGCTGCCGTGGTGGATCGTCACCGGCGTCGCGGGTTCGGTGTGGGTGCACGCCGTCCTGCTCGTCTATCTGATCGTGACCCTCGTCGGCACCCCGCTTCGTGAGCCGCTGGCCTCCCGTGTGGCCGGAAGTGCGCGAGATGGGACTGATCCCGCCGCCACCGGGGTGATCCTCGACCCGCGACGAGAAGCCGTGGCGAAAGGGTCCCCGTGACTTCGTGGCTGGCGACCGGCCCCCTGGTGGGTGACCGGGTCACGTTACGTCCGATCGGCCTCGATGATGTCGGCGCGCTCGCCGGGTTGATCGGTGACCCCACCCGTTTCCGATGGGCACCCGGGGTGCCGACCGACGAGGACAGTGCACGCCGGTACGTCGAGTCCGCTCTTCGGTCGCGAGTGGCTTTCGCGGTGGTCGACAACACCGACGGCAGCGTCGTCGGGTCGACGAGCTTCTACGACATCGACGAGGCCAACCGATCCGCGTGCATCGGCTACACCTTCTACAGCGAACGCGTCCAGGGGACCGCGGTGAACCCCACCGCCAAGTTCCTGCTGATGCGCCACGCGTTCGAGGACTGCGGCGCCGTCCGCCTCACCTGGCACACCCATGAGCTCAACGCTCAGTCGCGCGCCGCGATCACCAAGCTGGGTGCGACCTTCGAGGGTCTGCTGCGCAAGCACCGCCGATTCGGCGACGGCTGGCGCACGACCGCCCTGTACGCGATGACCGATGACGATTGGCCGTCGGCCAGAGATCGCCTGCTGCAGCGGATCACCGCCTGACCGCCGGCTCAGGGCTTCTCGGTGTGCTTCGGATGCCCGTGGGTGCGTCGATCTTCTTTCAAGCGCGCCTCGTGAACGTGCCGCTGACCATCGGTCAGATCGGCTCGCACCCGGTCGACGTACTCCCGCAGCGGACCCCAGTAGGTGTCATCGAATTCTTCGACGATCTGGAACGTCCAGCGACCTTCGAGCACGTTGCGTCCGACCAGTTCGGTGGACAGTTCATCGGCGAACCCGGCGTGGCCCGCCTCGCGCAACTCGTCGACGGCCTCGCCGAGCAGCAGGTCCCCGCGTCCGATGAGTTGATGGAATGAGTACAGGTGGCCGCGGGCGCGCTCGATGTACTCCAGCGCCTCCCCCACCTTGCCGACCGCTTCCGCGGTGTCGTCCGAGATATGAGGTGCGGTATCCGACATGACCCGTCAATACCCACCGAAACCCTCGCCCAATCGTCGGTACGGCTCCCGTGAAGCGCGACCGCTATCCGGCCGCCGGCACCGGCTCCCGCGGGTCCTCCGCCGTCCGGGTCGCTCTCGACCGTCGTCCGAGCCGGTCGGGAGCACCGTCGAGGACGCCGCCGGCCGGGTCGTCGTACCACCTGCCGTCGTTTCCGTGGCGGACCAGGTCGTCGCGCGGATGCCAGATCTGCCAGAGAACGACGGCGCAGAGAACCACCACCATCAGTCCACGGAGCACGACAGCGGCGGTGAACCACTGATCGGGGAGCCACCGGCGCTCGGCGTCGAGGAACAGACTCATCCGGGGCACCCAGATGAGCGCGTCGACGGCCATCCAGGCCAGCAGCAGGCGAGTGTGCGGAATGGCAAGCACCGCAAGCGGAACCAGCCACAACGAGTACTGGGGACTCCACACCTTGTTCACCAGCAGGAAGCCGGCCACGGCGAGGAATGCGAGCTGGGCCACCCGGGGCCGGTACGGCGCCAGGACACCGACCGCGGCCACCGCGGCGATCACGACGACCGTCAGGCCCACCGACAGCGCATTCAGATAGCCGATGTTCCATGTGAAACCAGCGGCGTCGGCAACGACCCGGTAGATCGTGTCCGGGTCCGCTGACCGGTCACCGTTGAACCGGAAGAACTCCCACCAACCGGACGGGTACGGGATCAGGATCGGCAGGTTCACCGCCAGCCACGCGCCGATCGCCGTCGCAGCCGCGACCCCGAACTCGCGGACCTTCCCGGTCCGCAGGCACAGCACACCCAGCACCACCAGCAGAAGGGCGGGATACAGCTTGGCGGCGGTACCGAGCCCGATGAGCACACCTGCCAGCCAGAACCGCTCCCTCGACCAGGCCAGCAGCGCCGCCGCCACTGCTGCGGTGGCGATCGCGTCGAAGTTGGTGAACGCGTGCACGAAGACGAGCGGGGACAACGCGACCAGCCACACCGACCACATGCGGTGTCGTGCGGTGAGGGCCGTCGCCCAGATGGTCACCAGCCAGAACGCCGTCAGTCCCAACGCGACGATGGCGAAGAACAGGACGACGTCGAGTGCGCCGGGTACACCCCAGTTGGTCTCCGCCCAGAGCCACCCCTGGGTCAGCTGGGCCGCGCCGTACATGAACATCCCGGTGAGGACCGGGTACTCCATGTACCGCTTGATGGTCTGCCCGTCGGAGTCCTCCTGGAACCAGAAGTCGCGGTAGGGCAACGCGCCCCGGTTGAGCCGCTCCGCACCGAACAAGGTGATCACGTCGGAGTAGCAGAGGTTGGTGAACTGACGCTGATCGTCCCAGTCCAGCCGCATCTCGGCGCCCGCGGCCGTACCGCCGTCGGCAGGCGCCTGTTGCAGGCACGCGGCCTTGCCGAACCACCCGAGCGCCAGTCCGCACAACGCCAGCGCGAAGAGCACGCGCAGCGGTGTCAGATGCCGGGCCCGGCCGATGACGGCGTGCGTCCCCACCGGTCCACCGACCAGCGAACTCGCCTCACGCACCAGACCGTCCGTGCGCGTGGGGAGGACGCGCGCGTCGTCGACACGCAGATCACTCGCGATGGGTGCAGGGCTGTCCCAGACGGGGTCGGAGCCGCTCGCCGCGGAGTCGGCAGCCGGGTCCGGGTCAGCCGATGGGCGGTTCAGGGACTCCTCCGCCTCCGTCACCGCCGCCGGGTACCCCGCCGCCGGAATCGCCGCCGTCGCCACCGCCTGGGTCGGCGGGGGCCAGCCCGCCGCCGTCCGGGCTGTTTCCGCCGCCGCCACCGCCGCCGTTCCGCGGAGCGCCCGGGATCGGGATCGTCACTCCCGGAGCGAGGGTGAGGTTGCCGTCACCGGCCTGGTCGGGGATGTCGAAGGTCGGCACCGAGGGTCCACGCGTCCGCGTCGGCGCCTCGGTGGTGGCCGGCGCCTCGTACGGGATTCCGGTCTCGCCGCCGATGGGCTCGTCGGCCTCGGGGAACTGCTTGATCTCCTTGCCCTCGAGCGCGGCGTCCATCGCCGACTTCCAGATCGACGCCGGCAGGCCGCTGCCGTAGATCGAGGCGCCGTTGTAGTTGGTCAGGGCCGTGCCGTCGTTGGTGCCGACCCACACCGCGGTCGACAGCTGCGGGGTGTACCCGACCATCCAGGCGTCCTTGTTCTGCCCGGTGTCGCCGAGCTGGACGGTGCCGGTCTTGGCGGCGGACGGTCGCGAACCGAGGGACGAGTCGTAGAGCGAGTTGCCGTTGGAGTACGCCGCGATCGGCTCGAGCGCCGCGGTCACGGTGTCGGCGACCTTCTCGGGGAAGACGCGCTTGCCCTCGGTCTTGCGCTCGTAGAGGACCTGCCCCTCGGAGTCGACGACCTTCTGGACGAAGTACGGCTCGTGGTAGACGCCCGACGCCGCGAGCGTCGCGTACGCCGAGGCCATGTCGATGACCCGCGACTGGTACTGGCCGAGGACCACGCCGCCCTCGGGCTGCCCGTTCGCCTCCTGCAGGGTCCGCTCGATGTTGCCGAAGGACTCGGCGACACCCGCACGGTGCGCGGCGTCGGCGACGGCTCGCGCTCCACCGTCGAGGTCCATCATCAGGCGGTAGTACACCGTGTTGAGCGACATCTTCATCGCCGTGGCGAGGTTGCAGGTGCCGCAGCTCTCGCCGTCGGAGTTCTCGACCGTCAGGCCACCGCTGGCCTGGAACGGCGCCGAGCTGTAGGTCTTCGACAGCGGGATGTCCTGTTCGAGGGCCGCGACGAGTGCGAACACCTTGAACGACGACCCGGTCTGCAGCCCGGCCTGGGCGAGGTCCCAGCCGGACGGGTTGTCGCCGCCGTAGTACCCGCGGACGCCGCCGGTCTGTGGGTCGATCGACACCACCGACGCGAGCACGTCGTCGGGCTCGCCGTTGAGCTCGCCCTCCGGGCACTTGTAGATCCGGTTCTTGCGGCACGCCGACTGCACCGCCGCGTTCTGCACCTGCGGATCGATCGTCGTGCTGATCTTCAGGCCGCCGGTGCGCAGTTGCTTGTCGGTGATGCCGATACGGTCGAGCTCGCCGAGCACCTGACGCTTGATCAGTCCGTTGGGGCCGGGCGTCTCGTCGGATTCGGTGACGCGCGCCTTGATCGTCTTCGGGAACACCGCGTTGTCGGCCTGCTGCTGGGTGATGGCGCCGGTGGCGACCATGCCTTCCAGTACATAGCGCCAGCGGGACTCGGTGACCTCGCGGTTGGAATCGGGGTCGTAATACGACGGTGCCCGGATGACCGCCGAGAGCAGGGCCGCCTCCTCGAAGGTCAGCGGGTTGCGCTCGGCGCGGCGCTTGTCGGTGATCGACTTGTTGAAGTACTTCTGCGTGGCGACGGCGATGCCGTACGCGCCGCGGCCGAAGTAGATCGTGTTGAGGTAGGCCTCGAGAACCTTCTCTTTGGACCAGCCATGACGGTCGTTCATCTTCGCGGCGATCGCGAGTTCCTTGAACTTGCGATCGAAGCTGCGCTCGTCACCGACGATCGCGTTCTTGACGTATTGCTGCGTGATGGTCGAACCGCCGCCGGCCGTCTGGTTGCCGGTGATCTGCCCTATCGCGGCACGGGAGAGGCCGCGGGGCGAGAAACCGTTGTTGGTCCAGAACTCGCGGTCCTCCGCGGCGACGATCGCCTGCTTCATCGTCTCGGGGATCTCGTCGAAGGGGACGACCGTGCGGTTGCCGTCGGGTGAGGTGATGTCGGCCAGTGTGCGACCGGACGTGTCGACGATGGTGGCCTTCTGGCTCACGTCGGGTTCCGGGATCTCGGCGGTGAAGTAGGTGAACGCGAACGCGACGATGAGCACGAGCACGATCGCCGGGACGACGGCGCCCACGATCCCGAGCGCCCACGCGAACCGCCGGTGCCGGGTTGCCGTGTCGCTTCCGTTCTGACCGCCACCGCCCGGACCGGGACGGATGCCGGTGCGTCGGGGCGTGGGCGAAGAACCGCGTGCCTCGCTCATCGTCCACCTTCCTACCGGATCGAGCGGACGTCCTCGCCCGTCGATCTCGTTCGACTTCTCTGGCCTCGTGCCGCTCCACTGTGACAGCAGGCAACCGCCCCGGGCAAAAACCCGCAGGCCGGCGCGCTACTTGGCCACGCGTCGAGAGCGACGCGTGGACTGCGGCGGCAGCCCGGCAACGTACGACTGGACCAGATGGTTCCAACTACAGGTCCGGCACACCTCGACGACATGTACCGAGAACTCTTCGGCGGTTGTCGCGAGCCGGGCGATCTCTTCGTTGCTGCGCGCCGAACCGCTGACCTGACCGAGTCGTTCGCCGAACACCCATGACACGAGGGTGACCTGCTCTTTTCGGCAGATCGGGCACATCGTGGTGCTGGGCCGACCATGGAACTTCGCCGCGCGCAGGAGGTACGGACTCGCGTCGCAGACCTCGGCAACGGCGGTCCGGCCCGCATGGACCGAGGACAGCCGAGCGCGCCGCTGCAGGGCGTAGTCGACGATCTGGCGTTGCACGGTTTTCAGGGTACGTGGTCTCTGCCGGGGCGTCGGCGCGACGGGGTCCCGCGTGACCGCCGCGGAAATCAACCGCGTCCGCCCGTCGGAGACATGCATCACGCCGTCCGGACGCCGCCCCGACACCAGTCCTTCCCCTGACCGACCACTCGTGGACACCAGTTATATCGGTGCGATACATTGGGAACTACATCGGAACGAGGTGTCGGCGCGTCAGAGCGTGCCGGTACATCAAGTCCGAGGAGAAAGTGACAGATCATCGGCAGAACCGTGAAGGGGGTGGCGAAGTGCTCGAGCTGGCCATTCTCGGACTACTTCTCGAATCCCCCATGCACGGGTACGAGCTGCGCAAGCGGCTCACCGGACTGCTCGGTGCCTTCCGTGCGTTCTCGTACGGATCGCTCTACCCGACGCTGCGCCGCATGCAGGCCGACGGCCTCATCGACGAACCCGAGACGCCCCTGGGCGCCAAGGTGCGGCGTGGCCGGCGCGTCTACCAGCTCACCGACGCAGGCCGGGAACGGTTTGCCGAGCTGGTCGCCGACACCGGTCCCCAGAACTACACCGACGACGGCTTCGGGGTGCACCTGGCGTTCTTCAGCCGCACCCCCGCGGTTGCGCGTATGCGCATCCTCGAGGGCCGTCGCCGGCAGGTCGAGGAGCGTCGGGAGGGATTGCGGGAGATCGTCGGACGGTCCAACCGGGCCGTCGACCGGTACACCCGTCAGCTACATCAGCTGAGCCTCGAGTCCAGCGAACGCGAAGTCCGCTGGCTCAACGAGCTGATCGCAGCCGAGAGCTCCCAGCAGGACGGGGCGCCGAATCCGTTCGACACGCAGTTCGACGACGACCTCGCCGACAGCGAACGGTCACAGTTCGATTCGGGGCGGCCCAATGCCTCCACCGGACGAGCCGATGACGAATATCAAGACCCGGACTCGACGCCGAGCCGGGACGAACCCGAGCAACTGAAAACACCGGTTGCGCAGCGAACGACTGCGATGCCGCGAGAAGAAGGAGAACCCGACCATGGGTGAGCCCAATAAGGTGCGCGTTGCCATTGTGGGCGTAGGAAACTGCGCTTCATCCCTGGTGCAGGGCGTGCAGTACTACAAGGACGCCGACGAGAACGCCAGCGTTCCCGGCCTCATGCACGTGAAGTTCGGCCCCTACCACGTCCGCGACGTCGAGTTCGTCGCCGCGTTCGACGTCGACGCCAAGAAGGTCGGCTTCGACCTCTCCGACGCGATCTTCGCCAGCGAGAACAACACCATCAAGATCGCCGACGTGCCGCCGACCGGCGTCACCGTTCAGCGCGGTCACACCCTCGACGGTCTTGGCAAGTACTACCTCGAGACCATCACCGAGGCGGACGGCTCCGGCGTCGACATCGTCCAGACGTTGAAGGACAACGAGGTCGACGTCCTCGTCAGCTACCTCCCGGTCGGCTCGGAGCAGGCCGACAAGTTCTACGCGCAGTGCTGCATCGACGCGGGCGTCGCCTTCGTCAACGCACTGCCGGTGTTCATCGCCTCCGACCCCGAGTGGGCCCAGAAGTTCGCCGACGCCGGTGTCCCGATCGTCGGCGACGACATCAAGAGCCAGGTCGGTGCCACCATCACCCACCGCGTGATGGCGAAGCTGTTCGAGGATCGCGGCGTCACGCTCGACCGCACCTACCAGCTCAACGTCGGCGGCAACATGGACTTCAAGAACATGCTCGAGCGCGAGCGCCTGGAGTCGAAGAAGGTCTCCAAGACCCAGGCCGTGACCTCCAACCTGACCGGTTCGCTCGCCGGCAAGGTCGAGGACAAGAACGTCCACATCGGACCGTCGGACCACGTCGCCTGGCTCGACGACCGCAAGTGGGCCTACGTCCGCCTCGAAGGCCGCGCCTTCGGTGACGTGCCGCTCAACCTTGAGTACAAGCTCGAGGTCTGGGACTCCCCCAACTCGGCCGGCATCATCATCGACGCCGTCCGCGCCGCCAAGATCGCCAAGGACCGCGGCATCGGCGGACCCGTCATCCCGGCCTCGGCCTACCTGATGAAGTCCCCGCCCAAGCAGCTCGCCGACGACGTCGCGCGCACCCAGCTCGAGGAGTTCATCATCGAGGCCTGAGCCTCGTAGAACACATCCCAGCGGCGCTTCCTGATCTGATCAGGAAGCGCCGCTGCTGTTTTCTGTGCTGTTCCACATCCGCGCTGCGCCCAGTACACCGAAGACTTCGTCGACACATGTCGCTTAGTGCTACTTTCGGAAGGTGATGTCCACCTCGTCGCAGCCAGCCGCCGGTGATCGCACTGTCGTCAACAGCGACGACCCGCGTGCCGTACGCACGAGAGAGAAGCTGGTCGACGCGTTCGCCCGGATCGCCGGCTCGGGCCCGGTCACGGTCGCGGCCCTGACCGAGGCCGCCGGGGTGCACCGGTCGGTGTTCTACAAGCATTTCGAGTCGCCCGACGACCTCGCGGTGTACATGCTGCGGGATCTGTTCGCCGCCCTCAGCGACGCCGATGGTGTGATGCGCGGCCGGTTCGCGGTCGACGGTCTCGAGGCGAGCCGCAGTGCCATGACGGAGTTGGTGCGATTCCTCGGTGCGCGCCGGTCGGTCTACGCCCCACTACTCGGACCACACGCACCGGCCGGGGCCGGTCGGCAGATCGCGGCAGCGTTCGAGGACCTCACCGCCGCGGCGATCACGCGGATGACCACCCGACCCGCCGAGGTCGACACCGCGGTACTGGCACGCTTCCTGGCCCGTGGCGTACTCGGAGTCATCGAGCGCTGGCTCGACGATGCGCAGCCCCGAATGTCGCAGGCGCAGGTGATCGGTCAGCTCGTGCTGTGTTTCCCCGCGTGGCTGACGGCCGGAACGAACGAGACCCCATCCAAAGAAGGAAGGTAGCAACATGCCGAATCTCGAAGGCAAGACAGCGATCGTGACGGGTGCGACGTTCGTCGAACCGGGCGGCCTCAACATCGGTGGAGCCACCGCGACCGAACTCGTCGCCAGCGGAGCGAAGGTCGCGCTTGCCGACACCAACATCGGCGGCGCGAAGCGGCTCGCCGACCGGCTGAACGAGAGCGCCGGGTCCACCGTGGCGATCGCGGTCGAGACCGACGTCCGATCCGAGGAGCAGATCGAGCAACTCGTGAGGACCACCGTCGCGGAACTCGGCGAACCGACGATCGTCATGAACATCGCCGGGATCTTCCCCCCGGACGACACCGAGGTCGCCGAGATGACGGTGGAGGCGTGGGACAACGTCATGGCGGTCAACCTCCGCAGCGTCATGCTCCTGAGCAAGCACACCCTGCCGTACCTGCGTAAGGCCGGCGGAGCGATCGTCAGCACCGCGTCCACCCATGGGTCCGCGGGCGACACCAGCCTCAGCGGATACGGCGCCTCCAAGGCGGGCGTCATCGCGCTCACCAAGTTCCTCGCCACCCAGTACGGCCGAGAAGGCGTGCGCTGCAACGCCGTCAGCCCGGGGACGACGAGTTCGCCTCCCGCGCAGCAGCTGCCCGATCAGATCAAGGACATCTTCCGCAGGCAGAACCTCAACCCCGAGATGCCGACGCCCGAGCAGCAGGCCAAGGTCTTCGTCTTCCTCGCCTCCGACGACGCCGCCGGAATCAACGGGCAAGAGATCAAGGTCGACGCCGGCCTGCTCTCGCACCAGCCGATGGTCGCCGACATGAGGGCACTGGGCGCCACCACCGTGTGATCGTCCTCAGTGCCCCGGATGTGCGGGGCACCGTCCGCCCGCGCAACCCCCGCTCGACGGAAACCGCAGGTCATCCGACCAAATCAGTGACCGCGCCAGACCCTTCACATAGAGTGTTGTCGATTGCTCCGAGTGGCCCGGTATCGGGCACATCGGACATCACGAGACCTCGTACCAACAGAAAGGCGCAAACCATGGGCGTGAGCCTGAGCAAGGGCGGAAACGTTTCCCTCAGCAAGGAGGCTCCGGGCCTGACTGCGGTCTCCGTCGGCCTCGGCTGGGACATCCGGACCACGACCGGCACCGACTTCGACCTGGATGCGAGCGCCATCGCGCTGAATTCCAGCAAGAAGGTCGTGTCCGATCAGCACTTCATCTTCTTCAACAACCTCCGCTCCCCCGACGGTTCCATCGAGCACCTCGGTGACAACCTGACCGGTGAGGGCGAGGGCGACGACGAGGTCATCAAGGTCGACCTCGCGGGCGTGCCGCCGGAGATCGACTCCATCATCTTCCCCGTGTCGATCTACGACGCCGACGCACGCTCGCAGTCCTTCGGCCAGGTCCGCAATGCGTTCATCCGCGTCGTGAACCAGGCCGGCGGCGCCGAGATCGCCCGCTACGACCTCAGCGAGGATGCCTCCACCGAAACCGCGATGGTCTTCGGCGAGCTGTACCGTCATGGGTCGGAGTGGAAGTTCCGCGCGGTCGGCCAGGGCTACGCCTCGGGTCTTGCGGGCATCGCCCGCGATTTCGGTGTGAACGTCTGAGTCTCCGTAGACTCCGGCTGTCCGCCTGAACGTGCCCGTGGATGCCGCACCCGTTGTGAGAACGGGTGCGGCATCCGCGCGTCACCACTCCTCTCCGACAATGCGGTCGGCTGGTCCACACGCACCCTAGAAAGGCCACAAACCAGTGGTAGTAAGAATCTTCGGCCTCTCGGTCGTCGTGACGATCGTGTCGCTGATCATCGCGTTCCTCTATGGCGGTGTCGAAGCGCTGATCCTGACGGCGATCCTCGGCGTCTTCGAGATCTCGCTCTCCTTCGACAACGCGGTCATCAACGCCACGATCCTCCGCCGGATGAGTGAGTTCTGGCAGAAGATGTTCCTCACCATCGGCATCCTGATCGCCGTCTTCGGTATGCGCCTGGTGTTCCCGCTGGTCATCGTGTGGCTTGCGTCCGGCCTCAACCCCGCCGACGCGCTCGACCTCGCCCTGAATCCGCCGCCGAACGATGCGGCGTACTTCGCGAACGGCGACCCGAGCTACGAGACGATCATCACCGACGCCCATCCGCAGATCGCCGCCTTCGGTGGCATGTTCCTGCTGATGCTGTTCCTGGGCTTCTTCTTCGAGCAGAAGGAGATCACCTGGCTGTCGTGGATCGAGCGCCCGCTCGAGAAGATCGGCAAGCTGGAGATGCTCGAGGTCGTCATCGCGATGACGCTCCTGGTGCTCACCGCCACCTACATCGCCCCGGCCGAAGAACGGTCGACGGTGATGATCGCGGGTGTGCTCGGCATGATCACCTACATCCTGGTCAACGGCCTCGGCGAGTACTTCAACGTGGAGACCGAAGAGACCGACGAGGCTGCCGAGCCGGGCACCGATGCCGCGGAGAAGGAAGCCGTCGAGAACTCGAACGGGCGGTCCGGACCGACGACCCTCGCGAAGGCCACCGGCAAGGCAGGGTTCTTCCTGTTCCTCTACCTCGAGGTGCTCGACGCGTCGTTCTCGTTCGACGGAGTCATCGGTGCGTTCGCCATCACCGCCGACCCGATCATCATCGCGCTCGGCCTCGGCCTCATCGGTGCGATGTTCGTCCGTTCGCTCACCGTCTACCTCGTCCGCAAGGGCACGCTGTCGGAGTACGTGTACCTCGAGCACGGTGCCCACTGGGCCATCGGTGCACTGGCGTTCATCCTGCTGTACTCGATCGGCACCCACGTGCCGGAGGTCATCACCGGCCTGATCGGCGTCGCGCTGATCGTCGCCGCGCTCATCTCGAGCATCGTCCGCCGGAATCGCATCGCCGCGCGAGGCGAGGAAGAGGAGAAGGTCAACATCTGACCGCATCCTCGCTGAGGTGCGAGCGAAGCGCTCCCCCTGCTCCCTGAGGTGCGAGCGAAGCGAGCCTCGAAGGGTTTCGGTGACCTGAGTCGCCAAGCCCTT
>NZ_LIYC01000043.1:0-15540 GCF_001418765.1 Gordonia sp. HS-NH1 | reverse complement strand
ACCTCAGGGAGCAGAGGGGGCGCAGTTGTTCTCGGTGGTGGATCTCAGCCCTGCTGCTGGCCGAGTTGCTGGGTGACCTGCTGATTGATCTGGTGCAGGCTCGGTGCCGACATGCCGGGGAGGTGGCCCTGGATCGTGCGCAGGACCGCCGAGTCGTCGCGCACCTTCTCGCTCGACTGCACCAGAACCGTTCCGGCGCCGGTGAAGTCGAACTGACGCTCCTCACCGGAGTTCAGGCCCATCCGCCGACCCGCCGCGGCGATGAAGCCGTTGACCCACGCCTCGTCGTAGTGGTGGCTCGGCGACGGGCAGTCCGACCATCCGACAAGGGCTTCGGGATCGACGCGTACCGGCGGTTCGACGAACATCACCGGACCGTTCGACGACGCGAGGAACTTGCCGGTGCCGATGAGCGTGAGGAAACCCGGCACGATGGACTGGTTCAGCGACAGGTTCGGCTGGAAGGCAAGGAGATTGGCGGCCCGGATGGTGAGGTTGCCGTCTTCGAGGTCGTAGGCGTTGATGTCGTAGCCGCGGTCACCGATGATCAGCTTGCCGTGGCCCTCGGCGACGACGTAGTCACCGAGGTACAGCGGGGCGGAGAACTGCTGCGCCACCATCTGCAGCATGTTGCCCTGTAGCCCCTGTGTGAGCGCGGTGAACTGCATCTGTCCGTAGTAGGCGATCATCGCGCCCTTGGACATGAACCAGGGCTGATTGAGGTCGATGCAGAACGAGTAGTTGTTGTCCGGAACATTGTCGTCCGACGGCAGATTCATCGGACTCCACACGGTGTTGAGTTGGCTCACAGCTTCTCCTCCGATGCCTGCACGTACACGACGCCCTGTCCGGAACACTCCAATTGCATTGCCTCACCGCCGGAACGGCCCACATTGCGCCAGCTCATCGCCGATCGCAAGCTCGTGTTGACCTGCCCCGCCGACCCGACGAACGCCTGCGGATCGACAGTCACCGGCGGCTTCTGCGGGGACACCTCGAGCTCGAAGACCCCGCCGTGCCCGAGCAGGACCGCCGAGCCGGGACCCGACAGCTGCGTCGTGAACATGCCCTGGCCCGTGACGGCCCCGGCCGCCGCGTTCCGCAGCGCCCCGAACAGACCGCCACCGCCGCCGCCACCACCGCCACCGCCTTGGGAAGCGACCGAGACGACGGACGCCTGCAGGTTGGCCCCGTAGGCGAGCAGACGCGAGGCCTCGACGCGGATCGTTCCGCCGACCGCTCCGAGATCCACGACGTGCACCTCGATGCCGAGGAACCCGTAGTGCACCTCGCCGTGTCCCTGGGCGATCATCGTCGACTCGTGTTCGCCGGCGAGCATCCGCCCGGCCATGCCGCCCATGCCGCCCAGACCCGGCATCCCGCCGCCCATTCCGCCCGCACCCGCGATCTGGTGGGGCTGGAAGTGCACGTCTCCCTTGTAGAAGAGCATCGCCCCGCGTCGTGCGATGACGGGCCCGGTCCGACCGATGTCGACGGAGACGACCTTGCTGTTGACCTTGGTGAACATTCTCGCTACCTCACCCTCACCGCTCGGCCGGCTGGATCGACACGACGCCGCTGCCATCCCACCGCAACGAGAACGCCTCACCGCCACCTTGTCCCAGCGCCGACCGCCAGGAGACGTCGGTGACGAACGACTGACTCAACTGCCCACGGGCACAGACAAAGGCGTCCGGATCGACCACGAGCGGATACTGCGGGGACACCTCCAGATGGATGAGCGGACCGCCGTTGGACAGCAGCGCGATCTGACCGTGGCCGCTCACCGTCGTGGTGAACAGCCCCTGACCCGACGATGCGCCGCGCAGACCGGCGAAGGTGACGTTGGTCTGCAGGTTGCCGTTGAGCACCATCAGTTGCTCGGACTCCACCTGCAGCGTCTCGTTGTTCAGCTCGATGACCGTCGTCTCGGCGGCGTTGTGGGCGAAGTAGACGATGCCGCTGCCCGACGCCTCCATGAGCGACAGCGCCTCTCCGGTGGCCCGCTGCTTGAGGCCCGCGAGCACACCGTCGCCGCCGCCGAAGCCCGCCGACTTGAAGGTGACCTGCCCCTCGTAGGCGACCATCGACCCGCTGATCGCGCGCACCGCGGAATTGTTGAGCCTGGCTTCCACCACGCGTTTGGACCTTTGTACCAACTGCATTCGACGTGCCTCTCTCGCGCCGCGGGGAGGTCGCCGACCGACCGTCCCTCGTTCGTCTCCCGACGCCATCCCCGCACCACAGCACCCGCCGTCGACCGGCCGTTCCAGCCCGTCGTGAGCCGGGGAATCCGGCCTCATACGGAGATGAAAATAGCCGATAGCATCGTGTGGTGCCCGGAAACTTCGTACGTCGATGGTTCGGGAACGATTCACGCACGAATTCCGCACCACCTGCATCATCGGAACAAATGACAGCGGCGTTCCTGGAGTCCGAATCCGTCCTGGCCGAGATCGATCCGGCCGTCGGTGTGAGTTCCACCCTCGAGCCGCGGTCGCAGCTGCGCGCCGCGTGGTCGAGCATCCGCGAGCAACATGCCCAGGCGACGTCGGACTATCTGCGACTGGCCTCGCCGCCCGCCGGCACGCGCGTCGCCCCGCAGGATCTCGAGCGCTCGACGCAGGCGTTGCGGGCGGTCACCGCCTCGATGCGCGACTTCGCCGAGACCCACGCCGGGACCCTCGAGCGGGCTCGCGCCACGGTGCGTGCCGCCGACGCCCAGGATCACCAGGCCCGGGTGGCCGCCAACCGGGCGATGACCGCCCTGGAGAGCGCGGCTCCGGCGGTGACACGGTTGCAATCGGTATCAGGTGCCACCGACGACCTCGCACGGGCGCTCGCGACGTTCGACCAGGCCACGGGCCTGCGTGAGCGGCAGACCGCCGCGGCGGCCGTGCTCAGCGCGGCGCGGCAGCTCGACCGGCTCCTCGCCGAGGCGCCCGCTTTCGCCGAGCGGGCACAGCAGGTCATCCGTTCGGTGGAAACCCGCCGGAGCGCGGTGTCGACACGCAGCGCGCAGCTCCCCGGCACCCTGTCGGCACTGCGCCGGGAGTTCAGTGCCGACTGCTCTCTCGATCTCCAACGCAACGGCACCGTCGTCGACGAGCGGCTCGCACATGCCGACGCCGAGCTCGCGGCAGCCCGCGCCATGCTCGTCGACGACCCTGACCAGGCCATCGACCGCGCCGACGCCGCGCGTGACGACCTGGCCGTGGCCGAGAAGGCCGTCAATGCCGTGCTCGACCGCTTGCGCCTCCTGCGCGAGGTCCGGTCCGACCCGAAGGGTGCCGAGCAGCGCGTGCGGTTCCGGCTCCGCGACGCCCAGCTGTTCGCGGTCGATCACGCCCTGGTTGACGAATGGGGTTCGGTCCTCGATGCTCAGGCCGACCGGATCGAGCGCGCCAAGGGAGAGCTGGACCGCATCCATCCCGACTACTGGAGCTACCTGACCCAGCTCCGCGCGGTGGACGACCGGATCACCGAGATCGTTTCGCGGATGAGAGGACAGGTGGCCGCAGGATGACCACCACTGCACGGCACGACGAGACCGGCCTCGAACCCGGGACGATCCGACACTTCGATCATCTGGAGCCGTCGGTCTCAGAGCATCTGTTCTACCGGCAGCCCGAGCCGATCGAGCCGACCTGGCCCGCCCAGCGACTCGCGGTCGCCCTCGGTGCCACCCTGTACGTCCCGGCAACCCGCCCCGACCTGGCCGACGTCATCCGCCGACGACGCGCCGAGGGGGTGATCTCGATGGTCATCGACCTCGAGGACGCGGTCGCCGACGACCAGGAGGCCGAGGCGATCGACCATGCCGTGGCCGCGCTCCGCAGAATTGCCGAGAACCCGGGCCCACCGATGCTGCTGTTCGTCCGTCCGCGTTCGGCCGACCGGATCGTGCCGTTCGCAGAGGCGCTGAGCACCCCGTCGGTGCTGACCGGGTTCGTCATCCCGAAGTTCGCCTCGGACAACGCCCCCGCAGCCCTCGACGCCGTCGCCCGCGCGGGCCAGATCCTCGACAAGCACCTCTGGGTGATGCCGGTCCTCGAGTCGGCGTCGGTCGTGCACCGTGAGACCCGTGACGACGAGTTGACCGCTCTGGCATCGCTGCTCGGTGAGCACCGGGACCGCGTGCTGGCGGTTCGCATCGGGGCCACCGACATCTGCGGTTTCTTCGGCATCCGCCGGGATCGGGACCTGACCATCTACGACGTCCGTGTTGCCGCCGATGTGATCGCCGGCATCGTCAATCATCTCGGGCGCAGCGACGAGACCGGTTTCGTCGTGACCGGCCCGGTCTGGGAGTACTTCGCCGACCACGAGCGCATGTTCCAGCCCATGTTGCGGCACACCCCGTTCCGGGAGAACGACGCCGTCTATTTCCGGCAGCAACTGGTCAGCCGCGACATGGACGGCCTCCTGCGCGAGATCACCCTCGACCGCGCCAACGGTCTGCACGGAAAGACGGTCATCCACCCCGCGCACGTCGCCGCGGTGCATGCGCTGTCGGCGGTGACCCACGAGGAATATCACGACGCACTCGACATCCTGGCCGGGGAGTCCGGCGGGGTACGCGCGTCGTCGTATCGGAACAAGATGAACGAGCTGAAGCCGCACCGTAATTGGGCACTGCGTGTCATCGATCGCGCGGCCGCTTTCGGGGTGACACGACAGGGGGTCTCCTTCGTCGACCTGCTCACCGCGCTGGCCTCGCCCGGGCCGGGCGCATCGTGAGCGACCCGGACACCGTCGGCATCGACTGGGTGACCGAACGTTTCGACGTCGAGATCTCCGCCGCCGACGACGCCCGAACGGATCACACGGTGCACGACCTCGTCTCACTCGGGCTGCGCCACAATCGGCGCCGCGCGCACCTCCTGGTCTCGACGGTCCTGGGCAAACACATCCCGACGCCACCGTCGATCGTCCGTGGCGCCGCCGACGATCTCGGCGCAGCGATCATCGCCGCGATCGGCACGAACTCGGCGCGCGACGCCGTCGTCTTCGGCTTCGCCGAGACCGCCACCGGCCTCGGACACTGCGTGGCCGAACGGATCTCCGCATCCCGGTACCTGCATTCGACGCGGCGCAGGAGACCGGGAGTGACGGTGTCGGGCACCTTCGAGGAAGGGCATTCACACGCCACCACACACCTGTTGCAGCCGAGCGACCCCGCCTTCCTCGACGCGACCTCGCCGAACGAGGTGCTGATCATGGTCGACGACGAGGTCTCCACCGGCAAGACCGCGCTCGGCGCCATCGAGGCCATTGTCGCGGAACGTCCCCGCACGCGGTTCGTCGTGGCGTCCCTGGTGGACATGCGGACACCCGATCAGGAGGCCGAATGTGAGGCCTTCGCAGCGCAACTCGGCGTCGAGGTCACCTACGTGACGCTCGCCCACGGCTCGATCACGCTTCCGCCGACGCTCCTCGAGGACGTGTGGAAGCTCGAATCCGGTGACCTCAATCCGGTGGCACCGCGACGCGGCGACCTGGTCGAGGTCTCGCCCGACTGGCCCGCGGCGGTTCCCGACGGAGGCAGGCACGGGGTCCTTCGCGCCGACTCTCCGGAGTTCCATCGAGCCGCAGACGACGCCGCGGACACCGTGGCGGCACATCTCGATCCGGGGCGTCCGGTGGTCGTGATCGGACACGAGGAGCTGATGTACGCGCCGCTGTGTGTCGCGGAGGCCCTGGAGCGTCGTGGTCTCGCCACCGCGTACCAGACCACCACGAGGTCCCCGGCCCAGGTGCACGACGTCCCGGGGTATCCACTCCGACGCGGGTTCCGGTTCATCGCACCGGAACCCGACCCGGACACGCCTCGCTACGTCTACAACGTCTCATCCGTCGAGCACCCCGATCCCCAGGTCGTGCTGGTGATCGACTCGCCGGCCGACACCGACGAGTTGCGCGCGGCGGGCGGCCTGGTCGACGTCCTCACCGCCGCCGGGCACCCGGTCGTCCTGGCCGTCTTGCCCGCAACGGACCAGCTTTCCCTGGCCCGGGCGCGAGAGGCGGTGCGCTGATGCACGGGATCGCCACCACCACTCCACCGTTACGCGGCCCGGAGTTCGGTTCGTATGCGGCCGAAGAGGTCACCTGGTTGCTCAAGGACCTGTCCGATGTGGCACTGGAAGGTGAACTGCGCGAACGGGAACGCCGCATCCAGTCCGGGCAGGCACATTACGCCGAGTCCCTGCCGATCGAGTATCAGCCGGGCCGTGAGTATCAGGAACTGTTCCACGCGACGCTGCGATCCTCGGCTCAGCGCCTCGCCGAAGCGGTCGGAGTCGTGTCCGAACTCATCCTGGCCGAGCGCCACTCCGCACCGACACTGGTCTCACTGGCGCGCGCCGGAACGCCGGTCGGCATCCTGATCCGTCGGTGGATGCTCGCGATCCACGGTGTCGATCCCCGCCACTACACGATCTCGATCGTGCGCGGTCGTGGGATCGACACCGTCGCACTCGATCACATCGTGGAACGCCACCCTGCCGAGTCGGTCGTCTTCGTCGACGGCTGGACCGGCAAAGGCGCCATCCAGCGGGAGCTGACCGCCGCCGTCGGCGAGTACGCACGCGCCGGCCGTCCGCAGCTGCACGACGAACTGGCGGTACTGGCCGACCCGGGTTCGGCAACGACACTATTCGGCACCCGGGACGACTTCCTCATCGCGTCGGCCTGCCTGAATTCCACTGTGTCCGGGCTGGTCTCACGTACCGTGCTGAATGCCGACCACATCGGTCCGGGAGAGTTCCACGGCGCCAAGTTCTATCGGCACCTGAGCGACTTCGATGTGTCGGGAGTGTTCCTGGACACCGTCAGTGCGGAGTTCGACGCGGTCGCCGACCGGGTCCGGGCGACGGTGGCCTCGATGACGCCGCCATCTCGCCGGCCGGACTGGTCCGGCTGGCGATCCGTGGAGCGCATCCAGGCCGAGTACGGCCTGTCGTCGATCAACCTGGTCAAACCCGGGGTCGGCGAAACCACCAGAGTGCTGTTGCGTCGCGTGCCGTGGCGCATCCTGGTGCGCGCCGACGACCTGCCGGAGCACCGCCACATCCGGTTGCTCGCCGCCGAACGAGATGTGCCCGTGGAGGTCTCGCCCGATCTCGCGTATTCGTGTGTCGGGCTGATCAAGGAGGACTCGTGAACGCGATCATCGCCACCGATCTCGACCGGACCATGATCTACTCCCGCGCGGCGATGGGTGACGAACAGTTCGCGACCCTGGAGACCGTGTGCGTCGAGATCTACCGCGATGCACCGCTGTCGTACATGGCCGAGGCCGCCGTCGAACTGATGACCCGGTTGGCGCGCGAGGTCGTCGTCGTCCCGACAACCACTCGCACCCCGGCACAGTATGAGCGAATCACGTTGCCGGGCAGCCCATTCCGATATGCCGTGGTCAGCAACGGCGGCCGGATCCTCGTCGACGGCGCCGACGACCCGGTCTGGCGCGCGCACATCGAGAACGAGGTGACCCGCGCGGGCGCCACGCTCGACGAGGTCCGCAACGAGCTCAGGACCCGCATCGACGACTCGTGGGTGACGGCGTTGCGGACCGCCGACGACCTCTTCTGCTACCTCGTCGTCGACCCGTCGGCCCAGCCGCCGGAGTTTCTCGAGCAGTGGCAAGGGTGGTGCGACGCGCGCGGCTGGACGGCGTCCCAGCAGGGCCGGAAGATCTACGCGACTCCGCAACCGGTGACCAAATCGGCGGCGATCGCCGAGGTTCGGCGACGGCTGGTCGCCGACGGGACCCTCGACGACTCGGCAGAGCTCTACGCGGCCGGTGACGGCTGGCTCGACACCGACCTGTTGCTCGCCGCGGATCACGCGATCCGCCCCCGGCACGGTGAGCTCGAGTCGCTCGGATGGTCGTCGCCGGGGCTGAGGGTCACCGCGCACACCGGGGCTCTCGCCGGCGTCGAGATCCTGAGGTGGTTCGGCGAACGAACCGGCCTGGTCCCGGTAGAGCCGAGCGACCCCACCGGTCGGGGCGCCACCGCCGGTGTCCACGCGGGCTGATCACGCCGGCATCGATCCGAGGACATCCGAGTGCCCGTGGCGTCGGCACCAGCTGATCAGGTAGCGCGCATGCAGGCCGCACCAGCGGTAGACGGCCGCCTGGGTCATCGGCAGGGTGGCGTCATGTTCTCCCAACTCGGTGATGATCGGGCCCAGGTAGTGACTCGTCACCTTGTTCGCCGTGTTCGGCGACACCTTCGCCGCACGTGCGAGCGTCGCGTTGTCGGACGCGTTGCCAGACGCGATCGCACCGGCGAGACGACCGGCGGTATGACCGCGCTGACCGGTGAGCAGGCCGTACAGGGTCGGATGCCGGACGTCGCGCTGCACGCCGGGTGGCCGCCGGCCGAGCGCGACCGCCTGGACGAATTCCGTCAGGACGGCGTATCCGTCGGGCTTCGCGATCACGCCGGCGACCCCGTCCCGCAACCGCGCTTCGTCGAGATGGTCGCGATCCATCGCCGATCCATCCGACGCGAGAATCACCGGTGCCCGGCGTCCGTGAGAATCCAGCGCGTCGACGAGGTCGAGTCCGTCGAAGGTCCATTCCAGGGTGGGTCCGTTCCAGATCAGGTCGGCCACCACGACGTCGAAACGCACGTTGTTCACGATGCTGCGGATGAATTCGTCCTGCCCGGTCGCCACGGTGACGGTCGCGTCGTCCAATGCCTGCGACAGGGGTGCCGCACCGACATGCCCGAGCGGAGAAACAAGCAACACTCTCAGACTGTCCGGCACATGCACGATTTTGCCTGAAGTGCATGCTCGATGCGTAATCACGTATTCATTTGATCGGTTCGTGCGTTTGAATACTCGGCCAAGGTCACATTCGGTCGTCGAAGCCGCTGATATCGGAGTCGATATTCGAAAGGCTGAAACAATCGCGTGCGGAATGGGCGAAACGGGAACCCGTGAGCAATCTCCGCTTGCGCACCGACCCAGGAGAACCGAGAGCTTGTCCGCATCGTCGAACGACCCCCGACCGCCACACCCGCGTGCGACGCAGCCGGGTAAGGGCAGCGAGCAGACCGCGCGTATGGCTGCCGTTGTCGCCGAGGGCGACATCTTCGACGCCGCCCTGGCCGCGCTGATCGAGAGTGCCGGGTACGACGCCCGCGTCGTCGAACCCGCGCAGCTCACCGGCCTACGGAATGCGGCCGCGATCCTCGTGCGGTCCGCGGCCATGCTCGGATTCGTCCGGCGCGTGCCGGCGTTGCGCTCGGTCAAGATCATCTTCGTGGGCAACGGTGTCGCGGGCTTCGAACACATCCGCGTCTCCCCCCGCGCCCCGGGAGCGGAGGAGGCACTACATCGCGCGCTGGCGACCGCGGCGGGCCCACCGACGCCGCAGTCCGCCCCCGAACTCGCGAACCGGGTGCGACTCACCGAGCGGGAACTGGAGATCCTCAGGACCTACACGCTGGGTGCCACGCTGCGTCAGACCTCGCGCGCCCACGCGATCGCGGAAAGCACGGTGCGCGAACACTATCGGCGAGTCGCGCGACGATATGAAGAAGCCGGCCGGCCGATCGGGAACAAGGCCCAGCTCCTCGTCGAGTTCATCACCGACGGGTGGGTGCGGCCCTGAGGCTCGATGACCGGGCACGGCGCCCGATGGTGCCCTTCGCCTCACGACACCAGGCGACACGTGCGGGAGACTGTGAGCGTGACCGCAACCTCTGACACCTCCGCCATCCAGCGGATCGGCAACCGACGGACGGCCGCTGGTTGGGCTCTCGCGATCGTCGAGGTCCTCGTGGCATTCGCGGCCGTCGCCGGCGGGCTGGCCCTGGTGGGCGATCAGTGGGCCATGCCGCGGGAGTGGCTACTCAACACTCCGTTCGCCACGTGGACCGGACCCGGGATCGCGTTGATCGCCGCGGTCGCGATTCCGCATCTCGTCGCAGCCGCGGCCATCGCCGTGCCGTCCGTGCCCGCGCGTCTGGGCATCATCGGCGGCCTGCTCGCCGGCGGGTCGCTGATTGCGTGGATCGTTCTCCAGCTCGCACTGCTCCATGTCTTCTTCTTCCTACAGCCCGTGATGATCGTCGTCGGAATCGTCGAGGTCGTACTGGCCCTGCGGTGGCGTCGCGGCGTCGAGATCCCGGCCGCGAGATGAGGAGCGCGTCGGCGATCTAGAACAGACCCACCGCACGACCGATGAGACCCAATGCGACCAGCAGGAAGATGATCGCCGCGACGGCGATCACGATCACACCGCCGACTCGCCTGCGCTGCGGCGGCTCGTGCTCCTGCCCTCCGACCGCGGACTCGGCCGGCGGGGTGTCACCAGGCGCGACTCCGCCTCCGGGTTCGAGTCCCGCCGTGCTCGCCGGGTCGGGGTTCTGCGGATTGAACGGTTTCCGGGCGGGGTCGTTGTCAGCCATGTGGTCGGTGTACCCGGAATGACGACAAGTCACTCGTGGTCGTTCCCCAGCCTCGTCGCAGACCGTCGAGGGCCGTCGAAGCGTGGTGGTGGGGTTCCGCGTGCGGTCGATCCCACCACCACGCCTCCGGCCAGATCGGTTGGGGGCTGGCTGCTCAACCCCCGCCGATCTGCGTCATCGGGGGCCGCATTCAATCCTCATCCTCGCGACCTGAGTACACCCTTACCCGTGACTATCGGTCCCAAACACGAGCGGGTCCCGTCAGCGTCGCGCCCGCACGAGCGTTACACCCCGCGACAGATCACCCGTGGACGCCGGCGTCCGTGGTCAGTGGGGGTCGCAGGACCAGCACGGTCACGATCGCGATGAGGAACACGGCGGTCAGCGCGAACGGGACCGGGATGACGGGATCGAGGAGGACGAGCAGGGCCCCGACCGGAACCACGGTGTTCACCACGCGGTCGGCGTTGGCGCGGATGGCAATCCACCAGATCCCGAGGATGAAGACCGCGATCGGGATCGTGACCGTGAACGACGCCTGGGTTTCCGTCAGCTCGCTGTGATGGGTCAGCACATCGATCTCGACCTCGATGCCTGCCGAGAACGCGCCGGCCGCCGCGAAGACGAAGTAGTGTACGTATCCGTACCGGAGTGAATCCGCCAGCGATCCGATCGCCCGGTGGTGCGGCGGCCAGAAGTAGATCCACCACAGGGCGGCGGTCGCGACGAAGGTCAGGATCGCGATCGAGATCAGCGGCGCGAGTTCCTGCTCGCTGTGCAATGCCTCGATGATGGCGTTCGACGACGCCAGCAGACTCTCGCCGAGCAGGATGAGCGTGAAGAGGCCGTACCTCTCGGTGATGTGGTGCGGATGCCAAGGGGTGTTTCCCTGGCGTTCGGCGATGACCGGCACGGCGAGTTCGGCGCCGACGAGCACCACGAAGCCGATGGTCGCGGCGGTACCCGACGGGACGAGCAGCCACAGCAGCCACAGGACCTGGACGACTGCGATCCCGGCGGCGTAGAGCCGGGTGGTCCGGCGGCGGTCCCCGGCGGAGCCGGACGCACGCAGCCACTGGGCGACCATCGCGACGCGCATGATCACGTAGCCGACGACGACCAGAGAGAACTCGTGGTCGACGAATGCGGATTCGATCCCCGCCGCGAGCACCAGCACCCCGGCCATCTGGACGAAGGTGAGGACCCGGTAGAGCCAGTCGTCGGTGCCGAACGATGTCGCGAACCAGGTGAAGTTCATCCACGCCCACCAGATGGCGAAGAACACGAACGCGTACGACACCACGCCGTCGACGATGTGGTTCTCGGTGAGCGCATGATGCAACTGGACCGCCGCGATGCTCACCGCCACCACGAACACCAGATCGAAGAAGAGCTCGAGAGTGCTGGCCGTCCGGCCCGGCTCGTCCGGGTCCCGTGGGCGCATGGTGCTCAGGTGCAAGCGTGTGGACATCGTTGCCAATCCCCCCGATCGGTCGATCCTGGTGCACGAGATCATGCCACCAGGTCGGTGGTGGCTGCCGCACGCCACATGACCTCGGCGATCCGCGCAGGTGATCGGTGGAAGGGTCTCCGCGTGGCACAGTGAAGGCGTGCTGCTGCCCACCCTGACCCCCACCGCACCGGACGACCCCGCCGTGATCCGTGTCGGCGACGACAAGTTGTCGCGCGAGGACCTGGTCGGTGCGGCGACCGCGGTCGCGGAACGGATTGCCGGCGCGCGGACAGTCGCAGTGCTGGCCACCCCGACGGTCGAGACGGTGCTCGCGGTGGTGGGCGGGCTGATCGCCGGCGTCCCGGTGGTTCCCGTCCCGCCCGACTCGGGCCCCCGGGAGTTCGAGCACATCCTCGCCGATTCGGGGGCACAGGCCTGGTTGGGGCAGTCTCCGTCCGAACCGACGCTGCCGGTCATCCCGGTCCGGCGGTACGCGAAATCGTGGCACCGCCATCCCGAACCGCACGCCGACTCGACGGCGCTGATCCTCTACACGTCCGGCACGACCGGCCTCCCCAAAGGTGTGCCGGTCAGTCGGCAGAGCATCGCCGAGGGACTCGACGCACTCGCCGACGCCTGGCTCTGGACCGCCGACGACACTCTGGCGCACGGTCTTCCGCTGTTCCACGTCCACGGGTTGATCCTGGGTGTCCTCGGCCCGCTGCGCCGCGGCGGACGACTGATCCACACCGTCACACCGACAGCCGACGCATACGCCGCCGCCGCGGAGGCCGGCGCGAGCATGTTCTTCGGCGTGCCGACGGTCTGGAGTCGTGTTGCCGCCGAACCGACTGCCGCACAGACACTGTCGTCGGCGCGGGTCCTCGTCTCCGGAAGTGCCCCGTTACCCGTTCCGGTCTTCGATCGCGTTCACGAACTCACCGGACACCAGATCGTCGAGCGGTACGGCATGACCGAAACGTTGATCACGGTCAGTACGCGGGTCGACGGGGAACGCCGACCCGGGTGGGTGGGATTGCCTCTCGCCCACGTGGAAACCCGCCTCGTGGAGAACGGCGAGCCACTGCCGCACGACGGTCAGACCGTCGGCGATCTCCACGTCCGCGGACCGATGCTGACGGCCGGGTACCTCAATCGTCCCGACGCCACCGCCGAATCATGGCTTCCCGACGGCTTTTTCGCGACCGGTGACGTCGCGGTCATCGGCGCGGACGGGATGCATCGGATCGTCGGCCGACGCGCGACCGACCTCATCAAGTCCGGCGGCTTCCGGATCGGGGCCGGCGAGATCGAGACCGTCCTGCTGGCTCACCCGGCGGTCCGCGAGGTGGCCGTGATCGGCGTACCCGACGACTACCTGGGGCAGCGCATCGTCGCCTATGTCGTGGGCGACGAGGTCGCCGACACCGAACTCATCGAGTTCGTCGCCGGCGAACTGTCGAATCACAAACGGCCCCGGGAGATCCGCTTCGTCGAGTCCCTCCCGCGTAACGCCATGGGCAAGGTGCAGAAAAAACTGCTCGGCTGAGCTGGGGTTGTCTGAAAACCGCCCGGTGGACCTGACCCGTCGTCATAGTGTCGGCTGTCCATTTTCTACGGGCGGTTGTCAGGAAGTGCACCCGGTTGTCCACAGGTGTCCATGACTCCGGCCCGATAACCGACATCACGATCACACTGTCTCGCATGGATTTCGATGAGCTCATCGATCGGTTCGGGGGTGTGGTCGCGACCCATCAACTCCTGGCCGCGGGCGAGACCACTGCGTCGATTCGGAATGCCCACCGTTCCGGCACGATCACTCCCATCCGGCACGGGTGGTACCGCACCGGTGCGGCCGATGAGGAAGTGGCCCGGGCGGTTGCCGACCGGGGCGTCGTGTCGTGCGCCTCCGCGCTTCGACGTCATGGTCTGTGGGTACCCGAGCACCCCAGAGAACTTCATTCCAGAGTCACACGCCACGAGCGTCGGCAGTCGCACGATCGATGCCGACGGTACGGCCGGCCGAGCCCAGTAGACGGCGCCGTCGACGACGTCCCCACTGCACTGCAGTACGCCGCCCGCTGCTTCGATGTCGAGGGCTTCATCATCCTCTGCGACTCCGCACTCAACACCGGCAAGATCACACCGGAGTGCCTCCGCGCCCACTTCGACGACGCTCCGATGTTCATCAAGAGGGCTGTCGCAAAGACCGAGCGCCTCGCCGCATCGGGAACGGAGACAGCCACTCGCCTTCGTCTGAGAAGCGCAGGACTGCGAGTCGCCGTCCAACACCAGGTGCCCGGTGTCGGGTGGATCGATCTGCTGGTGGGAGACCGACTTGCCCTAGAGCTGGACAGCGTCGAACACCACACCGGTGTCGAACGATACGAGGAGGATCGGATCCGGGACCGGAAGCTGGTGGCGCGGGGTTACTTCCCATTGAGACTGACCTACGCGCAAGTGTTCGGCGATTGGGACGCCACCTACACCGACATCGCGGACATCGTCGCGCACGGGTACCACCGCAGTCGCACGGTGCGCGGGCGCCACCCTGCGCTAAATGTACTGACCTGAGAGGTTAGGTACGCGGTCGGCGGGTGATCGACCTTTGAGTGAGGTGTGGCCGCGGTGGTGATTGTAGTGATGCAGCCAGCTTGAGTACTCAGCGCAGCGTTCGGCGTCGCTGGTGTAGAGCCGCGCGTAGGCCCATTCATCGGCCAGAGTGCGGTGAAACCGTTCCACCTTGCCGTTGGTCTGTGGCCGATAGGGGCGGGTCCGGCGATGCTTGACCTCACCGAGCGCGTCACGGAAGACATGGGATCGGTAACAGGAACCGTTGTCAGTCAATACATTCCGGACCGTGAATCCGCACTCCAGGAACCAGGCGTTGGCCCGTTCCCAGAAGTCGGCGGCGGTCTGTTTGCGCTCGTCAGCCAGAATCTCGGAGTACACCAGTCGGGAGTGGGCATCGAGGGCGGTGTGCAGGAAATGGTGTCCCCGCAGCGGATCGCCCCACTTGCTACGGCGTCCTGAACTTTTATCGGCTTGCGAGTTGTGGTTGCCCTGGGTTCGACCGAGCATGCGCCATCCGCCGCCGGCGGGGATCTTGCCGAGTTTCTTGACATCAACGTGCACCAGATCGCCGGGAGCGGCGGACTCCATCCGTCGGATGACCCGCCCAGTGGGACGGTCCAGCCAGCGCAGACGGGCCAGCTTGTACCGGCTCAAGACCCGGTGCACGGTGGAGACGTTGAGCCCGAGCAGATACGCGATACGGGCTGGGCCCCAGCGACGCAGCACGCGGACTTTGATGATGCGCCGCTCGGTGCGCGTCGGAGTCTGATTGGGGCTGTGGTGGGGGCGTGAGCTGCGGTCGGCCATGCCCGCCGGTCCCTGCTCGCGGTAACGCCGAGCCCATCGCTGAGCGGTGGTGACCGCGACTTGGAATCGTTCAGCGGCACGGCGCAGCGACCAACCGTCCTCAACGATGCAGCGGGCCAGACGCAGACGCCCGGTTTCTGACAATGGGGCATTACGGTGGGACACGAAGACCTCCGAGGCTGGGGAGCGTTCCTTAGACAGCTCGCACTCCACTCGGAGGTCTTCTCCATGTCACCACGCCACGCCGTAAGCCGTACCTTGTCAACGGCCAGTTTGATG
>NZ_LIYC01000042.1:0-40970 GCF_001418765.1 Gordonia sp. HS-NH1 | reverse complement strand
ACAAACCCGGGGCGTTTCAGGCGATTGATGACCCTCGATCTCGTGGACCTTTCCCCACCCTCGCGGGCAAAGCTCACAGATCCAGTTCTCGGACGCGCGCCGCTGGCTTGTCACGTCGACCAACCAAGCGACGCAAACCGACATTCTGCGGCAACTGAGGATTGAGGCTGATCCGAATGGTCCCACTTGAGCAGAGCCGCGCAACCACACGCCTGCAGGGGCTACTGCTCGCCCTTGAACTCGATCGGCACCGGCTGTTAATACGCGCTCGGCTCGACACCCGGGCGCGACGACCGCGCGACGCAGCCGGTGACCACGCAGACCTAGCAGAGGTCGTCGAGTTGTTGACCGCACTCGTCACAACATATCGTCTGAATGAGCTGTACCCCTTCGACGCCGTCCGCGAAGCGCGCAACACCTCCCACCGCGCAAAATACCTACTCGCCGCCATCGGCCCGAAGTCGAGCGGGCGGCCGAAATTATCCAGGGGCGAGGAGCTGTGTCCCCCCGGAAATTAGTAGTGCGGGCGGCTGAAAGACTCGCTCTCACGGCGGAGAGATCCAGCTTGGCACTACACGTCTCTGGCGGGCCCAACCATCACCGCGCCATCCACAATCTCGACATCGCGCTCAATCGTCTACAGATTTTGCGGACTCATCGAGACCTGGCGCCTGGATCATACTCGGTCTGCACACTCGGCGAGAGACGTGAACGGCAGGCGTGGTGACCGCCGCGCCCGCTGGTGTCAGGATTCGTCACCTAACGACGGATGGTACCGATGAATAAGAATGAGATACCGGCATCGCCGACGCCGCACATCCAGCGTTGTGCAGGACCGCAAGGCCAGGGACAAATCAGCACCGGATCAGGTCTCGAGGGGAGAAGTCGAGCCCACGGTCGCGCATATTCGATTTGTAGTGACTGCGGCACTCCCGACCGGAAGGAACCCCAACGATGGCCGCGAAGTTCGAACTGTTCACCGACGAGGCCCGGCAAGAACCGTTTCCATCTGAAGCAGCCAACGGCGAAATCATCGCCGCCAGCCACGCATATGAGTCGAAGGCCTCAGCGCGAACCGGGATCGAGTCGGTCAAACACAACGCCGGCGACGCCACAGTCGACGACCAGACCACCTAGGCACCACACAGTCGCGCACTACTCATGTCGACCGCAGTCCAAGGACTGAACCTGCCCATTCGACCACGGACCAGACTCACTCACCGGCATCGAGTGGATCGAACGACTCAATCGCATACATGCCCATTTCCATCCGAAAGAAGGACTCGCTCTACACCCTGTCGACGCTCGCACTTGACCCCCACGATCTGACCGCGGCGCTCTGACACTCTCCACCCGTTCCGACAGAACTCGAGGCGCAGCCACCGTTGCAGACGTCGCCTACGACAATGGGTTTGCTCATGTGGCACGGTTCGCGGCCGCCTACAAAGCCGCCTACGGTGAAGCCCCTATCTTATGTCAAGTAAGCCCCTGCATATTGCATCAGATGCAACACGTGGCCTGAGATCCGTCATTTGGATGTCAGTTGGCGACCTGGGGATTCGTCACTCGTGTCAGTAGCGCTCGTCACCGGAGTCATCTACCCGTGCGTATCTCGAGCGCGCACCGCCACCCTGACTCTCGATCTGTAGATCAGCGGATGCCTTCGGCCGCCAGGCCCTCGCGCTGCTGGGTGGCGTCGATGCTGAATGCGCCGCCGTGGATCAGCTCACCGAGGCCACTACCGAGGCATTCCAGCAGTACCCCGACTACGCGGTGATCACCAGTTTTCCTGGCCTGGCTGACCTCTCCGGCGCTCGGGTGCTCGGCGAGATCGGCGACGACCGCGAGCGGTTCACCGACGCCCGTTCGCTGAAGGACCTACGCCGGTTCTGTGCTGATCACGCGGGCCTCCGGGCGCAGCATCTCGATTACCCGCCGCGTGGTGAAGAACAACCGACTCAACGCTGCAGGATTCCTTTGGGCGTTCGCCGCGATGGCGAAAGCCGGCGCACCCCAAGACCATTAACGCCGAGGACGCGACCGCGGCGATCGGCACGCCGCTGCGCTTCGGCACCTCTTCGACCGCTTGCTCGGGCAGCTCCACTACTGCTTGCAAACCGGTCAGCACTACGACCCGATCAAGGCGTTCGGGCCCGCTCAGGACGCGTCCTTCGAGATCGCGGCTTGACCTCTTGGTGTGATCGGAGGTCTTCTTCGGCGCGTTCAAGACCGATATCGACGCCGAACTCGCCCAGCTCGGCCCGACCGGGTACCGGCCCTTGTGGGTGCGCGACACCCTGTTCTGAGTCAGCAGCACGGCGCCTCGCCGGCCGGGTCGATGAGCGCCTCGGCCAGTGGGCGTGCGAGCTGGGTGTAGGCGTCGGCGACCGGTAGCACGGTCATCCCAGGATGCTCGGATCGCCACTGCTCGGCGGCGTCGGGAGTGGCCAGGAACATCTGCGGATTGCAGCAGGTGGCGCGGACCTGCCCGCCCCGGATCCCGGCGGGGTCGACGAAGGCCACCATCGCGGCGGCCGGTTGCAGGTCGGTGACTCCCGTGACTGGATCGACGGTCAATCGCACGGCGCTGACGGTAACCGGGCACTCGGATTCGACGTGTGCGCTCGCCCCGATCACGGCGGGGAAGACGAGCGTGTCGGGCGCACACCAGGTGTAGAGCTGATGGCCTGCGACGGTGAATCGGTGCGGGGTCGGATTCAGGGTCAATCCCCACCCGAGGACCCGGCCCTGCTCGTCGTATTCGATGTCGGCGCCGATCGGTGTCTCTTCGAGATCTCCGGCGTCGACACCGGCTGCGGCCGCCAACTCCGTGACGGTGACCGGCGCTCCGTGGGCCAGCAGCCGCAGCGCGGCCCGCAGCAGCGCCCGGTCACGGTCGGCTGGTGCGATCGTGGCGAAAACGTCGGCGGGAATGGAGTCGGTGCTCATGAGAGTCAGCCTTTCCGAGAATGCGTCGGGTGCGATGTCGATGACGGTAGGGTCTGCCCCCGGGGGCAGAGTCAAGCCCGCGTCGGGCATCGGCACGGACCTCGGTCCAGCACACATCGTCGGCGGCCCACCGCGCACGGTGGATGCTGGTGAAGTCGTCGATGCGGTCGAGGATCTGCTGGGCGTCGCTGATCCGGCGGTGCAGCCGCTGTCGCGACCGCTCCAGTAGCTCGGCCAGACGCGCGCCGACCGCTCCGTCTCCACTATCGACGGCGTCATCGGTGAGCTGGCAGATCTCGGCGATGGTGAGCCCAAGCCCGCGCAGCTCGCCGATGAACCGCACACACCACAGTGCGTCATCGGTGTACAGGCGGTAGCCGGCCGCGCTGCGCCCCAGGGTGTGGATGAGCCCGAGGTCGGTGTATTCACGCAACGCCTTCACCCTCACCCCGGTCCGCGCCGACAACACGCCGATCGTCATGTGCCCGTTCATCTCGGCCTTTCCTGGAGGAGATCGTCAGCCTGCGCAGCAGGACAGTTTCGTCACGTCGGTGGTGAAGGTCTGGGCGGTCAGTTTCAACGCTTCGGCCATGGTCAGATACGGCGCCCAGCTGTGGGCGAGCCGGTCGACGGTCATACCCGCGGTCATCGCGTATCCGGCGGCGGTGATCAGGTCTCCGGCACCCTCGGCCAGCGCGTGCACGCCCAAGATCCGGCCGGTATCGGCGTCGGCGACGATCTTGGCCAGGCCACGGGTATCGCGATTGACCAGCGCCCGCGCCACACTCGACAACGCCAGCGTCCGGCACCGGCACCGGTATCCGGCCGTCACCGCCTCGGCCTCGGTGAGCCCCACGGCGGCGATGGCGGGGCTGGTGAACGTCAGCCGCGGCACTGTGGCGTAGTCCAGGACCCGATCCGCGTCGGCGAACGCGTTGTCGGCCACCAGCGTTCCCTGCGCGGCGGCCACATACACGAACTGCGGGCCCCCGGCCACGTCCCCGGCCGCCCAGATCCGGGCATTGCCGGTGCGCTGACGGTCATCGACGATCACCGCGCCGCGCCCGTCGACACCGACCCCGACCGCCTCCAGGCCCAGCCCCGCGGTGTTCGGGCGGCGACCGGTCGCGACCAACACGTGTTCGGCCCGCAGCTCGCTGACCCCGGCCCGAGTGCGCACGCTCACCAGCTTGTGGCCGCCACCGGCCAGGACCTTCTCGACGGTGGCCGCGGTCAACACGGCGATATGCTCATCGGCGAAGACAGCCTCGATCGCGGCCGAGATTTCCGGTTCCTCGCCCGGCGCCAGCCGCCCCAGGGCCTCGATCACCGTCACCCGGGCGCCGAGGCGGGCGAACAACTGGGCTTGTTCGAGCCCGACAGTGTTGCCGCCGATCACGATCAGCGACTCCGGGAGCCGCTTCAGGTCCATGGCGGTGGTCGAGGTCAGATACCCGGCCTCGACCAGACCGTCGATCGGCGGGATCCACGGCGTCGCACCGGTCGCGATCAGGTAATGGCCAGCCTCGATCACCCGGGTCCCGCCGTCGTTCGCTCCGACCCGCAACCCCGGCGCCGCACTCGTGCCGTCGAACACTGCCGTGCCGGAGACGATCTCCCACCCGTACTCGCCCGCCAGCTCGATGTACTTGTTTGCCCGCAGCTGCGCGACCAGCGCGTCCTTACCGGCGATCAGGCCCGGAAAATCCAGCGGCACCGCAGCGGCACCCAGGCCGGGAAACCGGTCGGCGGCGGCTGCGGCGTGGCGGGCCTCCGCGGCGGCCAGCAACGTCTTCGACGGCACACACCCGACGTTCACGCAGGTGCCACCGACGGTGTCGCGCTCGATCATCACCACGGACCTGCCGTGGCCGACCGCGGCGATAGCGGCGGCGAACGCCGCCGAACCGGACCCGACGATCGCCAGATCCGGACGGGATTGTGTCGTGGCCACGCCTGCCTCCTGAGGGGTTGAGCAACCGCGTCGCCAGCCAACGGCTGCTATTCGCATTGACGAATACCTACAGGGCTCATACTATGCGCTTAAGCGAATAGTTCAAGTGGTGTGGAGGTGCCCCATGTCCCGGTCCACGACCGCCGTGCCCGGCGACGAGCTGGCGTGCACACATCTGGATACGACGGCGAAGTTCTTTCGCGCCCTGTCGGATCCGACCCGGTTGAAGCTGCTGGAATACATCCTCGCCGGCGAACGCACCTCGGCCGACTGCGTCGCGCACGCCGGCATCTCCCAGCCGCGGGTGTCGGTGCACCTGTCGTGTCTGGCCGATTGCGGATACATCGTCGCGCGCCGCGACGGCAAGAAGCTGCGGTACACGGTCGGAGACCCGCGCGTGGCCGAACTGGTGCTGCTCGCCCGGTTGCTCGCGGCCGACAACGCCGCCGCCCTGACGTGCTGCACCCGCATCGACCAGGTACCGGACGGTGACCGGACATGAACGCCCTCGACAGCCCTCACGTCTCGGCAGCCGCTCACCGTCGGCGGGTTCACCGCGGCTGGGACTGGGTGTCAAGCTCGCCGAGGTCGATGCCGAGCTCGCCGAACTCACCGCGGTCCGGCGACACCCTGGCCGCCGCGCTGGCGGCCGGACGCGAAGACCTGCTCGAGCGCAGCGAATCCCCCTGCTGCCCTGTCCCATCGACACCGAACCCAGCGCCAGGCAGCGGTGGCTCGGCGAGCTGCGGGGGAGGCCGTTGTGGCTGCTGCGACCTAGACACGCCGCTGGCGGGCTTGCATCGGGACCGCGGCACTGCTGCCTGGGCTGTTGCGCGGTGGTGCCCCGCTGCTGATCGCGGCCGTAGCACTGAGCAGCGGCACGCTGCTGGTGAGCCTGTCATGGCTCCAACCGCTCGGATTCGCCCATCGGACTCGGGCTCCTCGGACTGATCTGGTCCCGCCAATGACTCGCGCCCGCGGCTGCGATGAGGGCTGCGCAGCCACACCTTCCGGCGACGCGGGCACTCCGGCCCGCACCACCGCCGCGACCTGGCTCAGGCCGTCACCGAGTTTGGCGCCTGCGAGGCCACCACGGTGATCAGCACCGTAGCCATCAACGGCGCCATCGCCGGTGCTCACCGCGCGCCGAGACCCGCTGCCCGGTCCCGGCGCGCGGTACACCTGGGGTGAGCCACGCCAGCGTCAGTGGGATGACGATCAACACGAGGAACGCTTCCAGGAACGGTCCGGCCTCCACGAACTCGGCCAGATCCGACGTAGAGCCGCAGCTGGTGGCAGGGACACCGCTCCGCCGCGCCAGCTGGGTAATACGCATCATCACCACCCCGCGACCCTGAACCTTCGACTCGACTCGAAGGTCAGACCGGCCGTGACGGTTGCCCCCGAGGGCGGTGTGGCCCCGGCGGCCGGTCCCGTGTCCGCGACGAATCAACCTGGTCTGATCGCCGCGCTACTCAGCGGCGGCCCGTGGTGCGCGAGTGTTGGGTGGGCGAAACCTGAGGGCGGGCAGCCACCAGTTCCAGCCGCCGAGCAGGCGCATGAGGGCGGGGACGAGGACGAGGCGGATGAGGACGGCGTCGATGGCGACGGCGACGGCAAGGGCGAGTCCGAGTTGTTTGAGTTCGAGGATGTCGGCGGTGAGGAAGCTTGCGAAGATGGCGATCATGATCGCGGCGGCCGCGGTGATGGGGCGTGCGGTGTGGGTGAGCCCGGCCGCGACGGCGCGCTGGTTGTCGCCGCTGGCGTCCCAGTATTCGCGGATGCGACGAATCAGGAACACCTCGTAGTCCATCGAGAGCCCGAACAGTAGCGCGAACACCACGGTGGGTAGGTAGACCTGCACGAATCCGGGGCTGGTGAAGTCGAGGACATTCTCGCCCAGACCCCACTGGAACACCGCGACGGTGATACCGAGGGCGGCGCCGGTGGCGAGCAGGTTCATCGCGATGGCCTTGAGGGGTAAGGCGATACTGCGGAAAGCGGCGATGAGGAAGACCAGCGAGGCGGTCAGCACCAGGGCTACGACCAGCGGAAGTTTGGTGGTCATTTCGTCGGAGAGATCGACGAATTCGGCGGTGCTGCCGCCGATGCGGATCTCGGCTCCGGCTGCGCCGGCGGCTGTGTTGCGCAGGTCGCGGACGAGGTCGGTGGCGGCCATCGAGTCGAAGGTGACCGAGGGGATCGCCATCGCGAGCATTCGACCGTCATTGAGCTGGGCGGGCAGGACGGTGTCGATGCGGGCGTCGCCGTCGATCTCGGTCAGGAATCGGTTGACCCGTGCTTCGGCGTCTGCGGTGAGTGGGGTGTCGCTGGGGCCGGTGGCGATGATCTCGACCGGGGAGAGTGCTCCGGGCGGGAAGTTGGTGTTCAATGCGGTGCTGGCGCGTCCGGTCGGGGTGTCGTCGAGGGCGGTGGTGCCCATGTCGAGGCCGTAGCGGATCCCGAATACCGGCAGCGCGGCGAGGACCAGCACCGCTGCGGCCGCGGTGCCGAAGAGGACGGGTCGGCGCATGACGAGATACGCCCAGCGCGCCCAGCGGCCACCGAGAACGCCGGGAGCGTCGGTGGCGCTGTCGGCAGGGCGCCAGCGGGCCGGGAGACTACCGCGGTTGACAGCCGGGCCCAAGGCGGCGAGCAGGGCGGGTAGCAGGGTGACGGCGACGGTGAGCATACTGGTGACGGCGGTGGCGACGCCGATGGCGATGCCACGGAAGATCGGTGCCTGGATGATGATCAACGCGCACAGCGAGATCATCACCACCAAGCCCGAGACCAGAATCGTTTTGCCTGCTGTGGCGAGGGAGCGACCGACGGCGCCGCTGATCGCGGCATGGTCTGGCCCGGTGTGGTGGGTGAGTTCTTCGCGGAAGCGGCTGACGATGAACATCGCGTAGTCGATACCGACGCCGAGGCCCACCATGGTGGCCATGGCCACGGTCAGCGAATCGAACGCGGTCACAGCAGTGAGGGTGAACAACACTCCGACCGCGGTCAGCATCCCGGCGATGGCCACTGCGATCGGGACCGCCGCTGCGGCCAGGGCGCCGAGGGCGAGGACGAGCAGGACCAGCGCGACCGGGATGCCGATTGCCTCGGCGCGGGCCAGGTCGGCGTTCTGCAGTTCGGTGGCCGCGTTCTGTACCGCCGAGTACCCGGTGACCCCTACGTCGATGGAATCGTCGCCGGTGGTGGCGATGGCGTCTTGCAGGTCGCGCGCGACTTTCGCGCGTTCGGCCATGTCGCCGTCCATGCCGGCGAGCGCGATCGCGACGTGACCGTCGGCCGAGATCTGGGATCCGGGCAGCCCGTCGTAGGGGCCGACGACGTCGACCACGCCCTCGACCGCGGTGGCGGCGGTGATCGTGCGAGCCACCGCTGCACGGAACTCGGCGTCGGTGGCGGTGACCGCGCCAGACTGCAGCACGATGACCGCCTGTTCCGTACCGAACTGCGGGAAGTGCCGGGCAACCAGGCGATCCACCTCGGTGGACTCCGAGCCCTCGACACCGAAATCCATCGCACCGAGCCGGTTCTCGAGCAGCGGGTAGGCCACCGCGCACACCACCAGCAGCAGTCCCCAGACCGCCAGGACCGCACGTCTGCGCCGGGCCATCAGAACGCCCCACCGATATAGCACTCCGGGCGAGCCCGGCGGCGATGGTTGCTGAGGCGAGTTCTCGACGACGGCGGACTTCTGCTGGTTCACGCGTCCTCCCTCCGTAGCGACCACGAATTGATCGCCATATCACGATGTAATCGTTGAAACGAGATTAATCACACTCTCACTCGATATCAATAGCTTTCGCCGCTATCATCGCTTTATGGCGATTAATGATGGCGGGGGTTGCCTCGTCGAGACGCAGGGGTTGGATCCGGCGGTGGCCCTGTTCCACAGCCTCTCCGATGCGACACGGTTGGCGATCGTGCACCGGCTGGCGTGCGGGGAAGCGCGGGTCTTGGACCTGATGGCCGGGCTCGGACTGGCTCAGTCAACGGTATCGGCGCACGTAGCGTGCCTGCGCGACTGCGGGCTGGTCGTGGGCCGCCCGCAAGGGCGGCAGGTGTTCTACAGCCTGGCCCGCCCGGAGTTGATGGACCTACTCGCCTCGGCAGAGACCTTGCTCGCGGCGACAGGCAATGCGGTGGCGTTGTGCCCGAACTACGGCACCGACTCCACCACCGAGACGGAGAGCGCGGAGGTACGAGCATGAGCGACGCATGCGGCTGCGGCCACGACGAACCCGCCGGTGACGGCGAGGCCGAGGAACGCGAACCCGAAAAGCTCTGGGAAGTCAGTGAACTGCGCGCCGCCGCGGTCGCCGGAGTGCTGCTGGTCGCGGCACTGATCGTCGGCTGGACCGGCGGCCCACGCGCCGTCGAGTTGGGGTTGGAGATCGCCGCACTGCTCGTCGGTGCATACACCTTCGTCCCCTCCACGCTCAAACGGCTGGCCAAGGGCAAGATCGGTGTCGGCACGCTGATGACGATCGCCGCGATCGGCGCGGTGATCCTCGGCGAGGTCGGCGAAGCCGCCATGCTGGCGTTCCTGTTCTCCATCAGCGAGGGCCTCGAGGAGTACGCGGTCGCGCGCACCCGCCGCGGGCTGCGCGCCCTGTTGAACCTGGTACCGGACCGGGCCACCGTGCTACGCGACGGCACCGAAACCGTCATCGCCCCTGCCGAGCTGCGCGTCGGGGATCGGATGCTGGTGCGCCCCGGTGAGCGGGTCGCGACCGACGGGGTGATCGTCGACGGGCGTAGCGCGCTGGATGTTTCGGCGATCACCGGCGAATCGGTACCGGTAGAAGCCGGGCCGGGCGCGGAGGTGTTCGCCGGGGCGATCAACGGCACCGGTGTGCTGACCGTCGAGGTCACCACGACCGCCGAGGACAACTCCCTGGCACGGATCGTGCGGATCGTGGAGGCCGAGCAGGCCCGCAAGGGCGACGCTCAACGCTTGGCCGACAAGATCGCCAAACCGCTGGTGCCCGGCATCATGATCGCCGCCACAGCCATCGCGGTGATTGGCGCGCTCTTCGGGGATCCGGTCACCTGGATCGAACGTGCGCTGGTGGTGCTGGTCGCCGCCTCACCGTGCGCGCTGGCGATCTCGGTGCCGGTGACCGTGGTCGCCGCGATCGGTGCGGCGAGCAAGCTGGGTGTGCTGGTCAAGGGCGGTGCCGCACTCGAGGCGATGGGCCGGGTGCGCGAGGTCGCGCTGGACAAGACCGGCACGCTGACGGCGAACAAGCCTGCCGTCGTCGAGATCGCCGCCACCGGCGGTGTGCACGGGGACCGGGTGCTGGCGGTCGCGGCCGCGCTGGAATCGCGCAGTGAACATCCCCTCGCCCGCGCCATCCTCGCCGCCGTCGACACCGTCACTCCCGCCACCGACGTCGAGGCGGTCACCGGTGCCGGGTTGACCGGCCGCGTCGACGGACGCCGGGCGCGGCTGGGCCGTCCGGGCTGGATCGAACCGGGTGTTCTGGCCGCCGATGTGGAACGGATGCAGCACGCGGGGGCGACCGCGGTGCTGATCGAGCTCGACGGCCAGGTGATCGGTGCGATCGCTGTGCGCGACGAACTGCGGCCCGAGGCACACGAGGTCATCGACCGATTGCACGCGCTGGGAATCCGGGTCTCGATGCTCACCGGTGACAACGCCCGCACCGCCGCCGCTCTGGCCGCTGAGGCGGGGATCGAGGACGTGCACGCGGATCTGCGCCCGGAGGACAAGGCCCACATCGTGGGCGAACTGCGCAGCGACCGGTTCACCGCGATGGTCGGCGACGGCGTCAACGACGCCCCCGCACTGGCAACCGCCGACCTCGGTGTGGCGATGGGCGCGATGGGCACCGATGTCGCTATCGAAACCGCGGATGTGGCGTTGATGGGTGAGGACCTGCGGCACCTGCCGCGGGCTCTCGAGCACGCTCGTCGGGCTCGCCGGATCATGTTGCAAAACGTCGGTTTGTCGTTGGGGTTGATCACGATCTTGATCCCGCTCGCGCTGTTCGGGATTCTCGGGTTGGCGGCGGTGGTGCTGGTGCACGAACTCGCCGAGATCGTCGTCATCGCCAACGGTGTCCGCGCCGGACGCACCAAACCCCTGGCCTCGCTGACCGATTCGGCGGCAAAGCCCGCACCGGTACTGGCCGGAGCGCCCGCGTGACCGCCACCGCGTCGTCTGCTCCCACCGTGTCGCGGTGGGGGCGGCGACTGCGGTGGGTCGCTGCCGCGGCCGCGCTGGCCGGTATCGACCTCACGCTCAAAGCGTGGGCGCAGACCACGCTGGCCGGGGCCCCGATCGAGGCGGGTCCGGTGGACCTTAAGTTGGCGTTCAACCCGGGAGCGGCGTTCTCGATCGCCGCCGACGCACCGAGCTGGGTGATGCTCACGCTCACCACGGTGATCACCACCGCGGTCGCGGTCGGCGGATGGGTGGTCGCGCCGCGCGCGAACCTGCTCACCCGCGTCGCGCTCGCCGCGATCCTGGGCGGTGCCGCCGCCAACGTCATCGACCGGGCCCCCGACGGTGTGGTCACCGACTACCTGCACACCGGCTGGTGGCCCACCTTCAACCTCGCCGACACCTTCATCGTGCTCGGCGCGACCGCCCTCATCATCGCCACTCTGATCGGAAACTCCGATGAGCGAGAACCACTCTCACCCGAACACCACGCCGACGACCGGGACTGAGCCGGGCCCGTCACGTCGGTGGGCAGGGCTGGCGGCGCTGGTCGTCGCCCTGCTCACCGTCGGGCTGGACCTGATGGTTCTCAACGTCGCCCTGCCCACCCTGGCCCAAGACCTCGGCGCGAGCACCACCCAGTTGCAGTGGATCGTCAACGCCTACACCCTGGTCTTCGCCGCGCTCATGCTGCCCGCCGGCGGCTTCGGTGACCGCTACGGTCGCAAACGGCTGCTGCTGATAGGTTTGGTCGCCTTCGTCGCCGCCTCGGCCTGGGCCGCTTTCAGCGGGTCCACCGGCTCGCTGATCGCCGCCCGCGCGGTCATGGGCATCGGGGCCGCGATCATCGTGCCGCTGTCGCTGGGGATCCTGCCGACCCTGTTCGGCCCCGACCAGCGTCGCCGCGCGATCGCGGTGTGGGTCGGTGCACTGGGTGTCGGGTTGCCGCTGGGGCCGATCGTCGGTGGCTGGCTGCTGCAGCATTTCTGGTGGGGCTCGGTGTTTCTGATCAACGTCCCGGTCGGTGTCGCCGCCCTGGTTGCCTGTGTGGTGCTGTTGCCCGAATCGGTCGACCCGCATGCACCGGCGTTGGACTGGCTCGGGATCCTCACCGCCGTGCCCGGTACGGCGGCGCTGGTATTCGGCATCATCCAGGCTCCCGCGTACGGGTGGACCGATCCCGTCGTGCTCGCGGCTCTGGCGGCCGGTGTGTGGCTGATCGCGGGATTTCTGGTGTGGGAAAGCCGTGCCCGCGACCCATTGGTCGATCTGGCACTGTTCACCAATCCGGCCTTCACCTGGCCCACCCTGGCCGCAACCGCGGGCACCTTCACCCTGGTCGGCGTGCTGTTCGTGCTGCCGCAATACCTGCAGATACTGCGCTACCACGACGCCTTCGGCACCGGCCTGCGCTTGGTGCCTCTGGTGCTGGCGATCATCGTCGCCGCAGCCGCTGTGGACAAGATCGTGACCCGACTCGGCGCCAAAATCCCGATCGCCACCGGCATGGTGATCGCCGCGGCCGGATTCGTGCTCGCATCCCGCATCACCGTCGACTCCGGCTACGGCTTCGTCGCGGTGTGCCTGGCGACCGTGGGCCTGGGAGCCGGGCTGGCGTTGGCGCCGGCTGTCGACGCGGTCATGGCGAGCCTGCCCGAGCATCGCAGCGCCGCAGGAGCTGGGTTGCTGATGGCCATTCGACAGGTCGGTGCCGCGTTCAGCGTCGCGATCCTGGGCACCCTGCTCACCGTCGTTTACACCCGCGACCTCGACCCCCACCTGAGCGGCCTGCCCGAACCAGTGGTCAGCGCGGCGCGTGACAACATCGCCGGAGCGCAACTTGCCGCGACCCAGATTCCCGGCCCAGCGGGCGCCGATCTGGCCGCGTCCAGCGCCCACGCCTACAGCCACGCCATGTCCGCAGTGTTCCTTGCCAGCGCCGCCATCAGCGCACTACTGGCCGCGGCCATCGCCGCCAAACTCCCCAACCACACTCCTGCGCCCGCGCCGACATCACCGGCGCGTGATCGAAACTGAAATAGCCACTCCCATGACAGCGGCTACGGCACGCGACACAACTGCGTGTCAGCCGAGCAGCAGTGCACTCCCAGAGAAAGGGCATCCGCCGGAATGGTTACCTCGATCCTGCAGGCCATCGGACTCTTCCTGGTGACCAACATCGACGACATCATCGTGCTTTCGCTGTTCTTCGCCCGCGGCGCGGGAACCCGCGGAACAACGGCCGCCATCGCGACCGGACAATATCTCGGTTTCGGAGCGATCCTCGCCGCGTCGGTCCTCGTAGCGCTGGGAGTCACGGCGCTGCTGCCCGAAGAAGCCATCGCCTACTTCGGGCTCATTCCTCTGCTGCTCGGTCTGCTCGCCGCCTGGAGAGCATGGCGCAACAACGGCGACGACGATGAACGGTTCGAGGGCAAGAAGGTCGCGGTCTGGACGGTGGCGGCGGTGACCTTCGCCAACGGCGGCGACAACATCGGCGTCTACGTCCCGGTCTTCGCGACCGTGGGTACAGCGGCGATCGTCGCCTACTCGGTCGTGTTCCTGCTCTTGGTCGCCGTGCTGGTGTTCACCGCGAAGTTCCTCACCACCCGCAAGGCCATCGCCGAGATCTTGGAACGGTGGGAACACATCCTGTTCCCGCTCGTGCTGATCGTTCTCGGAATCGTCATCCTCGTCAGCGGCGGCGCATTCGGCCTCTGACCGTCGTCCCGGTCTGCACGGCCCAGATCACGGAGGACAGCGGCGATCGGCTCCAAAGAATGAAGTGCTATTCGAGGCCGTAACCGGTAGACAGCCGTCCTTCGGTTGGTCCATGGTTGTGCTCAGGGGCGCTGCACCGTTGTGGCACTACTACCACTGTGGCACTACTACCATCGACGTAGTTCAAGGCCTCCGGCAACGTGGGGCTTCTACCGCGCCTAGCGGGGTCGCTCGTGCAAACGCTTTAGTCGGGCGCTGTCATCGTTGCGAACTGTTTCCGCCCCAGCGCATAGCCCTGACCCACTGGTCAACTTAAAACGCTGATGGAACCGTGAGGGGCGCCGGTTCGGCGCGCCCGCGCGGAGAGAAACTAACCCACGTAGTAGTAACCTGTTCGTGGCTCGTTTGATATCGATCTGTTCCATCCGGGACGACTCTTGGACTGAAGGACCTTCCTTGGCACGGCATCGCAAAGCTGACCCCAGCCCGCTCCCCATTGGTATGCACACGTCCCCTCGCGGTGCCTCGGCGGCCTTCACCCTCGGAGCCACGGGGCCGCAGCCTTCGGGTGTCGCGCGTGCGGCGGGGCGACATCGGATGCCTCCCTCCCCCGAAGCTGTGGTCAGGTCCATCCGGCCCGCTACCTCTGTTCCCCCGCGCGCGTCGCACGCTCGGTCGGGGGGTGCGCCCGGGACGTCTTCATCTTCATATCTACCTCGCGATGGCCGTCCATACACGTCTCGCTCGCATGATGTATGGCCGCGCGCAGCCCGGTTCGATCATAGGGGTTTCGGGCCACCGCGCACACCGCGCACGGTCGATCTCGGCAGGAACCCAGGGCCGCACCGCCTACTGCTCCATGGGAGCGGGCGTCCGGTCTCGATTGCCAAGGCAGTCAGCAAGTTCGATCTGCTTTTCTCGACGTGCTCGACGACGAGAAGGTCTCGGGCGCATCAGCCAGGTCGACGGCCGTTGCCGGGCTGAGTGGATCGCTCGTGGCCGCGGTGGTTCTCTGTGTAGCCGGCGGGGCCGCGGCCACCGCGCTCGCCGATCGTCACAATCCAACGAACACCCCAGCGCTCATGGCTGGCGTGTCCGCCGACGACCGATCCGCAGCAGCGCCACGACCTGTAGCCCCCGGATCGGTGGACGAAGAACAAGGCACCACTCTGGCAAGGGCATCGTCACGCGATGAGCTGTCCGCGGCCGTGCGGGAGCTAGCCTCGTGCTTTCACGCTGATTCCGTGTCGTGAATGAAGAATGGTGCCCTGACCTGGGATGATTGAGATTGCGAAGTCATCAATCGGACCAGATCGAGGAGCACCATTCAGGTGAGTAAGTCTACGTCGCCCTATCCCGTGCTGTCTGCAGATGGCACCGGAACCGGGGTAGTGTCGCAAGCCGGCGCCACGGTGTTGCTGCGGACAGCCGAGAAAACGGGCCTGACCACCGATTTATCGGACGCGTTGACACCGTGGCGTAAACCCCTGGCGACCCACGATCCAGGCAAGATCATCACGGATCTGGCCGTGGCAGTCGCGATCGGCGGTGATTGTCTGGCCGACATCAACCAACTGCGCGCCGACCCCGCCGTATTCGGTCAGGTCGCCTCTGACCCCACGGTGTCACGACTGATCTCGGCGTTGGCCGCCGACGCCCCAGCGGCATTGACGGCCATCAACTCCGCCCGCGCTGCTGCCCGGGCAGAGTGCTGGTCAGCAGCCGCCACGTCCGCCCCCGATCACGACGCCGATACTGGCGATCCCCTGATCGTCGATCTCGACGCAACCTTGGTGACCGCGCACTCGGAGAAACAGGATGCGGCACCAACCTACAAGCGCGGGTTCGGTTTCCACCCGCTGTGTGCGTTTGTCGATCACGGTAGCCAGGGCACTGGCGAACCCCTGGCCATCCAATTGCGGCCCGGCAACGCCGGCGCCAACACCGCCGCCGACCACATCACGGTCACCGCCGCCGCACTCGAGCAGCTACCGACGGTGCAGGGGTATCGGGTCGGCAAGTCGGTGCTGGTACGCACCGACTCGGCCGGCGGCACCCACGAGTTCCTCGGCTATCTCACCCGCCGGCGCCTGGCCTATTCAGTGGGATTCGGGCTGACCGAGACCATCGCGGCCGCAACCGACCGGATCAGTCCCGAGGCGTGGACCCCGGCCTACGATGCCGACGGCGTGCAACGCGACGGGGCGTGGGTGGCCGAGTTGACCGGGTTGATCGACCTATCGGGCTGGCCGCAGGGGATGCGTGTGATCGTCCGGAAGGAGAGGCCGCACCCGGGTGCACAATTGCGGTTCACCGACCGTGATGGGTTGCGGCTGACCGCGTTCGCCACCAACACCGTCCGTGGCCAACTCGCTGATCTGGAGCTGTGTCACCGGCGGCGGGCTCGATGTGAGGACCGGGTCCGTACCGCCAAAGACTGTGGCCTGACGAATCTCCCGCTGCACGGCTTCGATCAGAACCGGATCTGGTGCGCGATCGTGATGCTCGCCTGCGAGTTGATCGCCTGGACGCAGATGCTCGCGTTCACCGATCACCCTGCTCGCCGGTGGGAACCCAAGCGACTGCGCCACCGCGTGTTCTCGATCGCGGCCAAGATCAGCCGCCACGCCCGGCGAACCCGCATGAAGCTGGCCACCCACGCTCCGCACGTCGATCTGCTACTCGACGGGCTAGCAAGGCTTGCAGCACTTCCAGCGCCGGCCTGACCACCAGGCCGACCAACCTTCGATCCAGAAAGGACATTCACACCTCGGGGCCGTGAAACCCGACGCACACCGACGCCTCGGACAACACCACACGGCCCACGCCCGAAATCCGGTCCTCAGACCACCCAACCGGGCCACTCAACAAGGGACCGCCACCTCACGAAACATCGAGGTTAGATGCCGGATTGCCTGGCCCGTACATAAACTTCTGGAACGACTTAGATGCGGGATTGTCTTCCCCGTACATGAAGTTCCGGAACGCCTCGGAGCGCAGCGTCGTGTCAAACGCCTCGTTGGTGCGAACCCATTCCCTCAGGCGCTCCATAGTCTCTTCGGGCAGAACGATCCTCGAACCAGAATCGGAGACAGAAATGCGTGCATTCTTGACCTCGTCGATCACATCGTTGTCCACATCGGCGTCGAGATAGGTGTTGAGGTCTTCGAGGAAGGTGTCCGAGTTCACGTGGTGGTATCGCTGGCCGGTTTCGTCAGCGAACTCACGCAGAAGGTCAGGTAGAGGCCCGAAGTCCTTGTCGTCAACGATCTGACGCCAGTCTGCCTTCATGTCGTCGCTCACAAACAGCACGTCCTGCTCGACAGCTCGGGCCAGGTCCATCATCTCCATCCAGATGAGTGGGTCACCGATCCCGCCGTCCCGCTTGGACTCATCGACTCCGGTCCCGGGGGGCATGGCAGCGGCGAGCCGAGCACGTGCCTGGTCCTCCCATGCCCGGAGGTCGGTCGATGTCCGCCGACGACCGATCTGACCGGCATCGGTGAACAGCTTCTCGATACGATCCCGGATTGGGTCATCTGTCTGAATTTGTTTGGGGTGGAGGATATTCGACTCACGCTCTGCCCGTATCGCTCCGTCGATGGTAGTCGCGGCTTCCTTGAATGCCGTGTCCGCCGCGTCGAGTAGTCGTTTCTGTACTCCGGTGTCCTTGACTTCCCTGATAGCCGCGCGAAGTTCCTGCAGGAGCTGACTATTGACGCCTTTGCCCTTGACTCCCGAGATGATGTTCGTCGCTCTGGTGTATTGCTTGGCGTGATCGGCTGCGACGGACAGTCGTTGACGGTGGTATTCGAAGCCGGCGCGGTAGGGAAGGAAGAGGCGCGGACGGATATCGTCCCGTTCGAGCTGGACGAGGATCTTCTCGCGGGACTCCTTCGATATCCGGTACAGGCCCAGCAGGACGTTGGCATCCAACGCGATTCTGGCCTTAGTGACGAAATCGCGGCGCTCATCGTCGCCATCGGAGTACCACTCACCGAACACATCACGCATCGCGTCCTCCTGCCTTCGCTGCGCCATTCCCGCTTTGCGGCGGGGCCGCTGGTCAAATCTAAAGCTCGGGTCCGTGGTCGCGGGAGCGTTCTGTGCTACGCGACGATGGCCGCGGGGAGGTCCCCGGTGCCGGTGTGCGCGGTGCCGCCTGTGCAGCACGGGTGTCGGCGAGCAGTTCTCCAATCGAACGTGGCCTGTCCGAAGTCCAGACACCGTCGTCGGGGTTCCACTGGCCGTTCTCTGTCGCGCCCGTCAGGATCGGTTCGATGAGGCTGTTGGCGGCCGTGAGCGCGGCGTCGGCCTGGTGCAGGTGCGCCGGCAAGCCGCTGTGCGCGGCGCGCTCTGGGTAGTCGCGCTCCCAGGTCGGGTTGGGCAGCACCAACGGCGCAGGGATCGTCAGGTCGCGGCGCTGTTCTTGGTGGCAGATCGCAGCATGCAGCTGCTCGGCGTCGAACGACTGGGTGCGGGCGAGGATGACGAGGTCGACCAGATCGTGGGCGCGGGTCGAGGGGCTGTCGCCGTGGGGGCCGTGCAGCTCGTAGAGGGCAGCGACTTTGTCGGCGACTGCCTCGGCGGCGGCCTGCATCCGGATCACGGGCATGGGGTCGAGTTCGTCGAGCGCGAGCACCGGGCGCGGGCTGATCGTCTCGGGCGGTAGCAGCATCTCCCGGTGGGTCGCGAGGTCGAGCGTGGCGTCGGAGAACCGTTGTCCGGCAAGGTTGTAACGGATACGCCCGGCGAACAAGCCCGGGCTACGAGTCGCGGTGATCGTGATGTCGAACTCGCCGAAGTCGCCGGGTCCGGGGTGGGCGGCCTGGCGCAGCGAGTGCTGCATGTGTTCGGCGTCGAGGCGGGTCGCCAGGTCGGCGTCGGCGGTGGGGCGGGCCTGGGTCGGCGCCCGGAATTGCAGGGCGGTGCCGCCGGTGAGGATCCACTGGTCGGCGTCGGGGGAACGGAACAGCCGGGCCAGGAACAACTGGAGGGTCACGGTCTGAGCGAGCTCGTCACGGCTGAATCTGCTCGTCCGAGCCTCGGCGGACAGGCGGGCTTTCAGCCCGGCACGGAAGGCCTCTTCGGACGCATACGCCATCAGCCGACCAGCACCGGTTCGGCCGGCATCTGGGCCTGATCGAGCAACGAGGCGAACAGCTCAGCACCCGAGGCGTACTTCCAGCGCGGCGCGGCCCGATCACATGCCGCGATCAGCTCGTCGGCGTCGACCAGCGATTCGGTCAGGCAGGTGTGCAGCGCGGTCCCGATGTGCCCGCCGTCGCCGTGGGTGAGCAGCAGGTCGACCACGGTGCGCGCGGGTGTGGTCACCGGCAGTCCGTCGACGAGGTCCCAGTCGCGGCCGCGGTCACCGATCGGCCGGCGCCAGGTGCGCACCGACGGGTCGCGGACGTTGATGCGATGCGGGCTGCTCAGCTCGAGCCCGGATGCGGTGATCGTGCCCAGCCGAAGGACCTGGGCGGCGGCGGCGTGGCTCACCACGCTGTCAGGGTGGGTGCGGCGGTCCTCGATGTCAGCGGCGGGGTGCAGCGCCAACCACTGTGCCGCCCAGTCACCGAGCGTGGTCCAGGCCGAGGACTCGGGGACCTCGTAGACACCGTGGTGTACCCGGACGATGGCCTCACGGGAAGCGAGGCGAGCCAGGACATACGGCGCGACGCCGAGGTTGCGGGCCTGGGCGGTGGTGAACAGCCCGAACTGGCGATCAGCCAGGTCGCGGATCGCACCCCACCGGCCAGCGTCAATCATGCAGCAATAATAGCAACGGGCGTGATCGGTGAGGCTTTCCGAGCTGTCCGAGCGCGGCCCGTCCGTGTGGACTGGGCCGGATGCCCCGGCACAGTGGTCACGGTGTGCCGGGGCGGTCGACGTCATCATCCGCTGGTGGGGTGCAGGACTTCGCGTAGGCGGGTGCCGATCCACAGCGGGACGGGTGGGGTGACGGCGTTGCCGTAGCCGTCGATCTGGTCGCGGCCTTTGCCCCAGACGGTGAAGGTGCCCTTGTGGTCGCCGAAGTCGGGGTCGAATCCGCAGCCGCGGCCGACCTCGTGCGGGGTCATCATGCGGAAGAAGCACTCATCGAGCGGGATGTCGGCGAGGGCGTCGCGCCAGTGAGTGGCCAGCAGGGCGGTGGTGTCGCGGCTGGTCAGGGTGCCCAGCGGATCGGTGAGCGGGTGCGCGGCGGTCTCGGTGCCGGTGCTGCCGTTCTGCTTGAACCAGCCCGCGAGCAGCGCGGGGTCGCCGGTCGCGGTGAGCAGGCCGGGGGTCTGTTCGGCGGTGACCGTCGGCATGGCCTGGGCGTGGCTGGTCGGGGTGGTGTGTTTGCGGAAGGGCACCACACCGGAGGACACGATGCTCAGGGTTTCCGAACCGCCCTGGGTGGGCAGCGCCTCATCGAGGCCGCGTGGTGCGCCCTGGAAGTTGTTGATGGCCATCGCGACCGGGGGAGTGAGCAGGCCGGTGGCGTTGGTGGCGGTCTGGGTCCACAGCGGCTGCCCCAGGGTTCGGGTCCGGCACTGCGATCCGGGGCGCTCGAAGGTGTTTCCGGCGGCGACCATGATCGCGCCGGTACTGAGCAGCGCGGTCTCTTGCTGCGAGGTTTGCGTCGACATCGGTTGCAGCGGGTGGCGTTCCACGCCGCGTTGGGCCTTGGCCGGCATCAGCACGGCGGGGAACTCGGCGAACTTCTGACGGCACCGCTCCGCGCGGGCCATGGTCGCCGGGGCCAGCGGCTTGGCCCGCTCGCCGATCCGGGTTCCCAGGTGGGTGAGGTCCAAGGCGGTCAGCGACGGTGTGGCGGTGGGGGAGACCTCACCGAAGCAACGCGGGCAGCGGTAGTTGTACTGCTTGCCGTAGCGCACCGATCCGCTCGCGGGCACGCCGGTCTTCCACGCCCACATCGCCTCGACGGCCTCGTCGCAGGGGCCGCACCACGCCTGGGGGCGGTGGTCGAGGTCGGGGGCGGGCAGTGTGCGGTCCCAGAACACGATGTAGAGCCGGTCCCGGCTCTGGGGGACGCCGAAGAACATCGAGTTGAGGTAGAGCACCTTGTGCTCGTAGCCGAGCTTGGTGATCTCGCGCAGCCACCACCGATACGTCGACCCGTCGCCGACCTTGCGTCGGCCGGGGACCGCTGGACCCCAGGACTGCAACTCGGTGGTGCATTCGACCAGGATCAGCAGGGGGTGGTGCTGGTCGGCGTAGTGCAGCACACAGTTGGCCGTTGCGCGGTCCCGCTCGGATCGGGTGGCGCGTTCCTCGAACTCGGGGTCGTCGAGGTCGAACAACGTCAGACCCTGTTCGTAGGCGCGCTGGGTGTTGGCCTGGGAATGGTTGGTGCAGGTCACCCCGGCGACCAGCAGATCGGCCGCCGGGAGTTCGCGCACCGAGTGGTAGGTGTCGGAGTCGGTGTTGATCAGATCGGCGATCCAGTGCTCGACATGCGGGTGGTTGGCCTCGTGCACCTCGACCTTGTAGCGGTTGTGGTTGGCCCCGACGATGGTGTCGAATCCGGCGGCCTCGATGCCCTGGGTGAATCCGCCGAATCCCGAGAACAAGTCCAGCGCGGTCGGGTTGTCGTGACGGAATCGTCTGCGGCGCAGCGCCGGTCGATGTTCCGCTGTCTTCGAGATGATGTGCCCCATGATCGTCGTTTCCTCGCTCATTCCATCCTTAGTGGTTGCCTATAGACTACCATTAACGGTAGCCTATAGGCAACCACTGAGGCACGGAGGAAAGAAGGAGCAGCACATGGCCACGACCACCGAAAACACCTGCGCGGCAACACCGATGAGCGTTCATGCGCGAGCAATCGCCGCAGGCATCGAGCGGTGGCGCCAAGCCTGCGACCTCGCAGGAGGTGTCGACGCTGAACATGACGCGGCCGCCGCCCTGGTCGGGCTGGTCGAGCAAGCGATGCCGGAGCTGGCGCGCACCGAGGTTGTCGAGCGGTCGTATCTGGTACGCCGGGTGCAGCGCTATGTCGGCCCGCTGCCCGAGCAGTGGGCAGCGATGGACGATTCCGAGCGCGACCAGTACGTCTGCGGCCACTGGCTGGCCATTGAGGAGTTCGACGAGCACATCGACGACGACCAGCTGACCGTGACGATCGTGAAACCCGCGCAGTGAGTAGCTGTCCCGCGTCGGCCGGGCGCACCGCCGTCGTCCTGCCGCCCGTGGCGACCTCGCCGGTAGGCTCAGCCATGCCGAGTGTGCCCGCCGACCTGGCGGGCGACAGGGGAGGAGGAGCCGTCATGGCCGTCGACATCGACGAACCTGCGTTGCTACGCGCTCTCGGAGAAGCGATCACGACCCGCCGCGAGGAACTGGGCCTCAGTCAGCGGGCCCTTGGTCTCGAGGCCGGCGTCGAGCGCAACATGCTGCGCGGCGTGGAAGACGGATCGCGGCGGGCAACCGTCATCACCCTGGCGCGCATCGCCGGAGCGCTGAAAGTGCCGATTTCGCAACTACTTCAGCAGATCGGGCGCTAACACTCCACGACCCTCAGTGAAGACCCGCACCGGCTGGTCGTCGCCGCGCGTAGCCAGGAGGGAGGGGAGGGGGCTGCACATTCGGGGGAGTTCGCCGCCCTCCCCTCCTATCCTGTGAGGAACGATCTTCGGTTGGGTGTGGCAACTCAGAAGAACGTCCCGCCACACTAGCAAATCGTCTCTTTGCTGTAGTCACCGCCGCGCGCGCACTTGGCGTTTGTGATCGCAGACACTTCCTGCTGGCCGCCTCGGCGACGTGGCCTCAGGCGGCGCCGGTGGGCAACTGCGGGATGAGTTGCTGGTCGAGGGCGGGCAGTGCGGCGATGTCGGCCCAGGACACCGAGACGGTGTGGATGCGGTCGAGGCAGGCGGTGATGTCGCGTTTGACTGCGGCGAGTTCGGGATCGTCGGCGCTGCTGCGGGTGAGTCGGGTGACGAGTTTGTTGAGGCGTTGCAGCGCGGCGCGTTCGGTGGGGCTGCGATCGTCGAGCCCGACGGCGGCGGCGTGGTCATTCGCGTCGTGCCAGGCCGCCCAGGCGCGGTCGGCGAGGGCCAGTGTGTGGTCGACGTCGTTGGCGGTGGAGTGTTCGCCTAGGGCGTCGACGGCGGCCGCGAGATCGGTCATGGCGCTGGTGTAGGCGACCGTGGTGGCAACGGTGCCGGTGGTGTCGTGCAGCAGGGGTTTGGTGAGGTACCAGGCTTCGGTGTCGAGTTTGTAGTGCCCCCAGGCGGCGAGCAGGTCATCGAGCGAGCGGGCGGCGGCGGCTCGGCGCCGGGCGAGGTCGTCGTCCCCGGCGACGGACGGCTGGTCGGGAGTGTCGTCGTCGCGACCGGCGTAGGCGACGTGGGCGGCCTGTTCAACTATGCCCTGCCAGCCGCGAGCATCCTGGCCGGAGTGGTGAAGGGTGTAGTAGCACCAGTAGGCGGCGATGGGGGTGAGAGCGGCCATGACCATTGCTACGACGTTGAACCCGTCCAGGGACGGCGGCAGCTCGAAGCCGAAGGCGCCGAGGAGGTACGCTGCTGGACCCGTCAGTCCGAAGAAGCCATAGAAGGCGATGTCGCCGCCATGTCGAGCCGGGTGCTGTCCGCTGAGGCGGAAGTCCTGTTTGAGGTCGGCCAGCTCCGCGGCCGCGGCCAGCTCGTCCACCCGCCTGCGTAGCTCATTGTGAGCGATCACAGCGCCTCTGGGGTCTGCCAAGCTGCCGCTCGCCTGCACGCCGTCTGCGGCGAGGACGATCTGGACTGCCCGCGCCCTCAGCAGGGGGTCGGGATGGGTGCGGATGCGTTCGGCGACGTGCGCGACGAAGTCGGCGCGGTCGGTGCCGGCGCGAATCGTCCTGTCGTTCACTAGATGCGGACCCTTCGTCAGGGAATGGATTCGATGTCCGGCGGGCCGGACGACCGCCGACGGTTGTCCAGCGCGCGGCGTAGCTCGGCCCAGAATCCGAACAGTCCGAGGATCAAAACGTTGACGACGGTGCAGAAGATCGCCATGAGGGTGATTAGAGTTACGTCGCCGGCCTGGTACTGGCCGGAGGCGATCGTGAGGACTGCGCCGGTCACAAGGGTGACGGTCGAGGCCACCGGGGGTGCGGCCGCGAGCAGACGCACCCCTCGGCGACGGTGTGGGTATGCCGAGTTGGCGACAGCCAGGGCGAGGACTCCGGCCAATTGCAAGGCGACGGCGAAGTACAGGAAGGACCACACGGTTGACCCCTTTCGTAGGTCGGTGGCGTTCAATGTGGGTCATTGTTGCAGCTGCGGCCGACAGACTGCCGTGTTGAGTTGCCGCTGAACAGCTTCTGCGACCAGCGCCCGGACCGGTGGGATGCGGCGTGCGCCGGCCTCGGCGATGAGTGTGGTGATGCGGTCGAGCAGGTTGTCGCGGTAGGCGTCGGTGATGGTCGGGTCCAGTGCCTGGTCGAGCATTTTGCGTGCTCGGGTGAGCTTTCCACGCTTGGCGGGCTGGATGTTCAGGCCGGTCTCGCGGGCATGGCGTGAGGCACTGTCCCGTGCGTCGCGGGCAGCGAGGGCGGTGGCGACGGCACGGTCGGCGAGGTCTCTGTCCAGGGGCCGGGAGTCGTAGGCCGCAGCGTGGGCCGCGGTGTAGGCGTCGAGGAACGCCGCGGTGCGGGGATCGTTGGTGTCGTCGAGGAGTGGGCGCGCGAACAACCGGTCGGCGAGGTCGGCGTGGTAGGCGGCGTACTCGGCGTCGATGGAGCCCAGGACGTCGGCCGCCTTGACCCACTGAGCACGCACACTCGTCACCAGAACGGCTCGGCGAGAACGTGCTTGGCTCACTTTGTGGCAGGCGAGAACCGCGACAGCGATGACGATGAGGCTGGCCGCGGCGGCTCCGCAGATGATCCACAGCGTCGTGTAGTCGGTGGGCGCCTCGGGGGCAGACGGTGTCTGCTCGGCCGGGGCCGGCGGCGGTGGCGCGGGGGACGCGTCGGGGGAGGTTGGCTGCCTGTCCCGATCCGGGCCGGGGCCGACCAGTGTCAGAACGAGTCCGACGGAGGAGAGGATGACACCACCGACCGCAAGTGGAACGACGGCGGCGGCGCCCCCGCCTGATTTCTTCGCAATGGCGGCTCGCAGGCCCGCCCCCAACAAGATGACCACCCCGATGATCGAGGCCCCCCATCCGAGATTGGCCGCCACCTGCACAAAGGCCTCAGGGGCCTCCGGTATGAGGGGAGCTGCGTCGGCCAGGACTCCGAGAGTTGCGAACTCCATTGGCCTACCGCCCCTTTCGCTGATCGGCAGACGCCACGTCAGGAGTGAACTCGACAAGCCGCTGTCGGAATCCAGCATCGAACGCCGAGGTCGGCGGGTAGTGCGCCAGGATCGCCGCTGCGGCGCTCGCCCGGGCGGTCGGGGTGATGCGGCGGATGGTGTGATCGGCGGCGAGATAGCCGGAGGCTTGTTCGAGTAGAGTGGGGCATTGGTGCATGTCACGGCCCTTTCCGTGGTGTGCGTCGGGTCCGTGGGTGTTCCAGCACCCGCGGACCACTCTTGTTTCTGCCCGAGTCGGCAGCGAAGGTTCACCGCATCATCAGCGATGATGGTTTTAGTCTACATAGGTGTGGGTTATAGTCAACATCGTGGAGAGACTTCGGGAGCTGGGCAGCCGGGTGCGTGACGCGCGGACCGGTCGCGGTCAGACGCAGGCCGAAGTAGCCAAAGCTGTTGGCGTGCACCGGACACACTTGTCGGCGATCGAGTCCGGCGGTGAGAACATCACCGTCGGGACGCTGTACCGGATCGCTGACCACTTCGACATACCTGCTTCGCAGCTACTTCCGGATTGATGACCTGTGTGACTCTCGGACGCATCGTGGCATCGAGTCGGGCGTCGATGGTGGAGATGACGGCCCTTGGTAGGGCTCACCCCCGCCCACCGCAGTGTCGCCGACGCGAGACTGTCGGACCACTGTGCGACAGTGCCTTACAGGTGAACCAATCCGAAAGGTGAGTGATGATCGAGTCACAGTGGATCGCCCGTTGGCCGGAGTTGTTCTCAGGACTCACCGATCTGCAGGTCCGCGGTGTCGTGCAGGCGATCGACAACAACGTCCTCGACGGCTGGAACCCGCAACGTGACGACATTGAGTTCCTGACCCGCTCGGCACGCGGCGAGGTCACTGAGAACGAGGAAGTCGCCGAAGTCCTCGCGCTCATCGCCAACAGAAGGAAATAACACCTATGGAAACCACGGCGATCATCCTGCTCTTTGCCGGAGCCGTCACAATAATCACCGCCGGGGTAATTCGGCAACGCGTTAACCGTTTTCAGCCTCGCCCACACAAGGACGCCGCGACCGCTGTTGCCCGTGCACGGCAATTCCAGCGAGTTGCGATGACCTTTGCGGCGATCACAGTCGTATGCGGCGCCACCGCAGCCGCCCTCAACGACGGAAACACCACGACGTGGGTGTGCGGCGCTGTGGTGCTTGTTGCGGGAGCGGTCGAGTGCTTCCTCATTGCGCGGGTTCGCATTCCCGATGTCCAGCACCTTCGTGCCCTCGGCTTCGACACCGGTCGAACCAATCCGGAAGGACAACGCCGATGATCCTTGCTGCTGACGCCAACTTTCCCGACACGTCGATCGTCCCGTCCGGCGCATGGGGCGCGGCCGTGGGATGGGTGATGATTGCGGTGTTCTGGGTGGGCGCGGCGACTATCGGACTCATACTCGGAGGGCGCCAGACACCGAGCGAGGACGGCGAGTCTCGCTCTTTCATCGTCATGACCCTGCTGATCCCTGCGGCGATCATGATTGCCGGGCTCATTTTCTTCCGCACGGTGCTGCCATTCCCCCTGGCGATCGTCATCGCCGTGGGCGTAGGCGTCGCGGCGTTTGTCGCGTTGCGCATGAAGTTCTTGGGTGCGTTCCGACGCCGAATATGACAGCGGTACAGGGATACCCGTCATCTGCGCCGTAGTAGGCCACAGCCCCACCCTCGCGACGGAAACCCAACGGCTACCCGATGGGCATACCCGTCAACACACCGGTACCTTCTGCCGGCGGTGCGCATCGCGCATCGGCGATTGAGCCACCAATCACGCCTGTTCAGACCGTGAAGAAAGGACGCCGCATTGAATCAAGCGGTAGCGGCCGGATTCGTCTGGCAGATCCTGCTCCTGAGCGGCCTCGTCTACTGGTCGAGATTCGGCGTGGCCGCTGTCATAGACGCGGCAACACAACCTGTTCGGGCGGTGCGCTGGCAGCCGCACCCTGAGCTTGGACCTACACCGCCGCCCGCCCGGTTCAAATGGACCACCGGCCTGGTCGGCCTGGCTACCCTGCCCGTCGGCGTGCTCCTCGCTGGCTTCTGCGCGCTCTGGCGGATTACCGCCACCGCGTGGCCGTCGGGAGTCTTCGTCGGGGCAGGATGGACGCTAGCCATTCTCGGGTGGTTGGCGTTGCTGATGGCCGGCGAACTGTCGATCGCGAAAGAACTCGGACCAGGGCCCACTATCCGCTCAGCACTACATCGGCACCGCAATCGGAAACACCTCAGCTCGTCGAGACCGCAGTGACCGCTGGTCTCACCCGTAGACGAGGGAGCCAAACAGTGCCGCCTGAACAATGGCGTCTGCATCTGTCGCGTCGATGGTCTCGGCATCGTGGGTGCGGACAGCGGCGGCGATCCTACGACGCTGCACATCCGGAATCATTGCTGCGCCATTGACGATGGAGTTCACGCCCCGGGCGATCGTGTCGAGCGTGATCACGTGCGGATCGCCGGAGCTTTCCTCGACAGTCGCTCGCGGATCACTGCTCCAGCGATAGTCGGTACAGGTCGACCAGTAGCCGATACCGCCTTCAAGTGCGCAGGTGTAAACGTCGCACAGGAACTCGGTGCGCACCGTGGTCCGCGTTGCCATGATCGGTCTCCTTGAACTGCTAGTTCGCGTTGCATTACGTCACTGGTGACGTAATATAAAGCAGCACAACATATTTCGCCGATAACTTATGCTATGTCAGGCACAGGCAAAGGATTATGCCTTAATCGAGCCGGACGGAAGTCCTGACCTTTACTGTTCAGATGTGCGTGAATACATCGAGTCATGTATCATTTTGGCGTGAGCACGGTGGTAGAAGCGCAGCATGACGCGTTGACGAGGTTTGGATACGCACTATCCGATTCGACGCGAACGCAGGTGTTGGTTCGGTTGCGCCATGGTGGAGCCTATCCGGCGGACTTGGCTGAGGCGATTGGGGTGTCGCGGCAAACGTTGTCGAATCACCTGGCCTGCCTACGGGGATGCGGTTTGGTGGTCGCGGTACCTGAGGGTCGACGGAGTCGGTATGAACTGGCTAATAGCCGGATTGGTCATGCACTCGACGATCTACTCGGGCTGGTACTTGCGTTGGATGATCCGTGCTGCGCCGAGGAGGCTGGCGATGGCTCGCATTAGTGAGGCAGCCCGTGACCTCTACCGGGCAGAGATGGCAGCGGCCGCCGCCGCCGAGGTGGCAGAGCAGCGCTGGCACCATCTTGAACGCGCCCACATCGTGTCCCAGCCGGACCCGTGGTTGCATACTCAGAACCACATTTCGATGTTCAGATTCGCTGTGCACCAACATGATCGGCGCGAAGCGCTCGGCCAGGTGGTGCGCATCATCGTTTCCGCTCCCGGATCGCTGAGCGGACGCTACCCCGAGGGCAACACCGGACGTGTTGCCGCCGGTCTGATGCGCCCGATGCCGGTTCCCGGCGATATCGCTTCTGCGTTACGGTCATGAACAGCCGCAGACGCGACAGTGATGAGCATGCGCTGCGCGGCGGCCGTAGCGATATCGGGAATGACCGCTCACTCTGAGGCTCGGGTGGCCTGTCAGAGTAGAGCGGCGAACATGATTCCTGTCCCACCGGCGGTTAACGTGTGGCATATCCACGAGAACTCTAGATGCGGGCGGCGAAGCGTCGCTACAGCGTTTGACAGTGGTGGCGCTGGGGCCGCGGTGCGTGGCAGCTGAATTGACCGGGCTGCGCAGTAGAGGGTGAGCGCGAGGAAGCCGAGCACGAGTAGCAAGGTGACCGACCCCATCCACATGGGATCTGATGACGGGCCGTGCAGCGGTGTCATCTCGTTGATGGCGTCGGCCCCCGACGGGCCTCCGTGGTGTGCGGGGGCGGTGGCAGCGGGAACGGCGGATGTGGAATTGTGCCGGCTCATCACCGCATACATCCACACCATCGAGGCCATCATCACTGCGGTAGAGACGTAAAGCCGCCGCGCGGTCGTCTTCGGCACCGCGAAGACGACCGCGATTGCTGTGGCGAGAGCGAAGAGCAGCATCAGAGGCAGCAGTGGGAGCTGATTGCCTTGTGGCCACGCCATGACGATCATCGCCAGCGACATCAGGAGCATGAGGCAGTGCACGACTGAGAGCCGCAGGTCGCTGCGGTGGGCGGCTAGGGTGCGAATGCTGTCGATCGCTCCGATCGCGAACATGGCGGTGACGATCCACCGCAGGAGTAGGTCGTCGATCACCGCGGCCCTCGATCCATGTGAGTTAACTACTATGCGCAGTAGTAGCATACGGTTGGTGGGCGAATCAAAGGCGTTGCCGGAGGCTGACACCTCGTCAATCCAGTCGCGACTGCTGCGCGCAGTTCCTCTTCGGGTGGTGGCGCCGTTGCTGGTCGGTGGGCTGATGCTGGTGTTGGCGGTGTACGCCTGGGCGTCCGGGGCCACTCGCTATGTCGAGAGTGCGGATCCTTACCCGGGGATGGGTACGGCTGTGGCCGATGTGGTCGGCAATTTTGCTGGCTTTGCGTTGGCTGCGGCGGTCCTCGGAGGGTTAGTTTCGGTGGTGCTCACCGCGTCTCCCGACTCGCAGGGGTTCATTGACGCTGCGGTGTATCCGGTGTTTCGCCGCGTCCGCCGCGCTGCAGGGTTTGGTGTGGTTGTTGCGGTGCTGATGGCGGTTACGTCGGCCGCGGACACCACTGGTGTGTCCGTGGGCGCGATGGTGTCCAGCGGCAAGGTTGGTTACGCGTTCAGTGTGAGTTTGCCGGCGCTGGCGTGGCTGGTTGTGGCGGCAGCGGGTGTCGTGGTGCTGGTCGGTTCGGTGTCGCTGCGGTGGTCGGTCCAGGTGGCGCTGGTGGTTCCCGCGACGGTCGGGGTGCTCGCGCTGCCTGTGGTCGGTAATGCCGCGCAGGGGCCTGACCACGATTACACGACCGGCGCGGTGATTGTGTTCGCGGCGAGCTTGGCGGTGTCGGTGGGGCTGCGGTGGGCCGACCGGTTTAGGGCTCGTGGTTTGGGGTCGGCGACCATCGACAGGGCGGCCGACCGACGTGTCAGCTATGTCGTCTTGGGCGCCGATGTGACAGCTCTGGTGGGCGCGGTGTGTGTGGTGGTGCTGCTGCGGACTCCGGGCGTGTGGTCGTCGGCTTTCGGTCGCGCTGCGGGGCTGTTGGTGGGTGTACTGGCGGTGCTTGTGATCGCCGATGTTGTGCGCCTGCGCCGGGGTGTGCCGATGTCGGCAACTGCTTCTTCCCTTGCCGCGGGGGCTGCGCTGGCAGCGGTGGCGTGTTGGGCGGTGATGGACACCCGGGTCGCACCCGGGTTGATTGCCCACCCATTCACTGCGTGGGACGTGTACCTGGGTTATTCGCTTCCTGGCCCGCCCGGTGTCGGGTCGCTGGTGTCGTTGTGGCGTGTTGATCTTGTGGTGGGTGTGGCAGCGGTGGTGAGCGCCGTGGGATATGTCGTAGCCGCCAGGCGGGAGCGGGGCGGTGGACATCGCTGGCCGATACGGCGGACCGCGTCATGGGTCACGGGCTGCGCTGTGGTGGTGGTATCCACCAGCTCCGGATTGAAGGCCTACGGCAATGCTCTGTTCAGCGTGCACATGGCCGAACACACGGCTTTGACCATGATCGCACCTATTCTGCTGGTGGGTGGCGCACCGATCACGTTGCTGTTGAGGGTGCTGCCAACGGCAGGTAACACTGGTGGAGCGGCGTGCCGGCGGGGACTGCTGACTCTGCTCGGCTCTGGAGGCGTGCACCTACTGCTCAATCCAGTTGTCGCGTTCGCGTTGTTTGTGGGCTCGTCGTTTCTGGTGTACTTCACACCGGTGTTCGACGTACTCGTCCGCTACCACTGGGGGCACGTCTTGATGAGCGTGCTGTTTATCACCCTTGGGTACCTGTTCTTTTGGGTCTCTGTGGGGATCGACCCGGGCCCCAAGCAGTTGCCGATTCTGGCGCGCCTAGGTCTGCTGTTCGCCGTCATGCCTTTTCACGCCATTTTTGGTATCGCACTGATGACCTCCACGACGGTGATCGGTGAATCCTTCTACAGCCAGTTGCAACTGCCGTGGGGTCCCGACCTCGCGCGCACGCAGTGGGCGGGCGGTGTGGTGGCCGCAGTGATCAGCGAGATTCCGATGGTGGTGGTCTGCCTGGTGCTGTTGGTGCAGTGGGTGCGTGCCGAACGCCGGCCCGATCTGCCCGAGTCCGTCGCCATTGATGGCAGCGACTCTCGAACCGTCGCAGCGATGGTGTCTCAGCTGGCACCGACCCAGCAACTGTCACCCTCAGTGGTCTACACGCGCGAAGTTCTGCAGACGCAGGCTGTTGGAGACGACGAAAAACGATGACAAGGCCATTGCCGCCCCGGCGATCAGGGGGTTGAGCAGTCCAGCGGCAGCAAGCGGCAGTGCGGCGATGTTGTAACCGAACGCCCATGCCAGATTGGTGCGCATCGTCCGTCGGGTGGCCGAGGCGAGGTGCAGGGCCAACGCGACGGTGGTGAGATCGTCGCGCACCAACACGATGTCGGCGGCGCCGATAGCGACATCGGTACCGCCACCGATAGCAATGCCCAGATCCGCCGAAGCCAGAGCGGGCCCGTCGTTAATGCCGTCACCGACCATCGCCACACAGGCACCGCTCCTGCGCGCGTCGTCGATGATGGCCACTTTCTCAGCCGGGAGCACCCCGGCGGTCACGTCATCGATGCCGACCTGCGCTGCTACGCGCTGCGCTGCGCCGGCGTTGTCGCCGGTGACCAACAACGTGCGAAGTCCCATGCGGTGCAACTCATCGACTGCCTGGCGAGCAGAGGGTTTGGCGCTATCGCGAATGTCGATGAGGCCCCGAACTGCATCGTCGACCGCGACGTACACCGCGGTGCCACCAGAGCGTTCGACGTCAGCGCGCTGCGCGTCGAGCGCGGCAGGCACCGCAGCGGTACGGGCAATCCACGTCGGCGAGCCCACCTGCACCCTCAGGCCGTCGATCACTCCACGCACGCCACTGCCGACGTCGGTGACCACCTCGACCGGTGCAGGAAGGGACTGCGGACCGGCCGCTGCGGCGATAGCGGTAGCGATGGGGTGGCTGGTGTGCTGCTCGAGTGTCGCGGCCCAGCCAAGGATCAACTCCGTGCTGTTGTTGTCGACGGTGTACACGCCGCTGACCTGAGGTCGCCCATTGGTGAGAGTGCCGGTCTTGTCGAAGACCACCACATCGATCGTCCCGGACAGTTCCAATGCGGAATGCCCTTTGAGGAAGATTCCCAGTTGGGCGCCGCGCCCGGTGGCGATCACCAGGGCCATCGGCATGGCCAGGCCCAGCGCGCACGGGCAGGCGATGACCAGCACGGCCACCGCGGCGCTCACGGCGTGCTCCCAGGACGCTCCGGTTAGTGACCAGCCCACGACAGTGCTCACAGCCAGGGCGATGACGCATGGTACGAAGATCGCGGCGATACGGTCAGCGACCCGTTGAGCGCGGGCCTTGGCCATCTGTGCGCTATCGACCAGCGCGATCATCTCCGCAAGGCGTGTGTCGTCACCGACTGCAGTGACTTCCACCCGTAATCGCCCGTCGAGGCAGGTAGTGCCCCCGACTGCGGTGGAGCGGTGGTTGGCTGATACTTGCACCGGCGTCGTCTCTCCGGTCATCGCACTGAGGTCCACACTGGCTGTGCCCTCGATCACATGCCCGTCCGAGGGAATGGTCTCACCCGGCAGCACGATGAGTCGTTGACCGACTTTGAGTTCCGCCAGGGGTATGAGCATGCTCGTACCCCCTGCACACTCGACGCGGGCCTCGGTTGCGCGTAGCGCGGCCAGCGCGCTCAATGCCTGGACAGCTTGTGTGCGGGCACGCGCTTCGTAGTAGCGTCCCGCCAGCACGAAGACCGTCACGCCGGCGGCAACTTCGAGGTAGATCGAGTCACTGGAGAAGATCGCTGACCACACCCCCTGACCCGCGGCAGACATCGCATCGGCCGAGAACATCGAATACATCGACAGGGCGGTCGCGGCCAGCACTCCCAGGGAGACGAGCGTGTCCATCGTGGCCACACCGGTCCGCAACGTACGCACCGCGGTGCGGTAGAACGGCCACGCACAATAGGTCACGACTGGTGCGGCAAGCGCCACCAACACCGCTTGCCACCCGGGAAAACGCAGGTCCGGGATGACGGCGAGCACTACGGAGAGGTTGGCCAGCGGCACGAACAGGGCCAGCGCGACGATCAGTCGGGTGAACAGCGCCTTCGCCGTCGACGCATCCTCGTTGACAGGAGGAGCCTGCTCGGTCAGTTCCGTAGCCGAATAGCCTGCCGTGTGAACAGCGTCGATCGCATCGGCCACGCCTGCGTGGCTATCGAGTTCCACGGTGGCCCGCCGAGTAGCGTAGTTCACCGAGGCGCGTACGCCGTCAATCTTGTTGAGTTTGCGTTCCACTCGGGCTGCGCACGCACCGCAGGTCATGCCACCTACATCGAGTTGGATGCGGCGGGTCGAGTACGTGTCGTCAACGAGGTCGGTCACGAGTGGCGCTTTCAGTAGGCGGTGAGGTGAGTCATGGCACCGCAGGAAATGCGAAAAGTGTGTCAGATGGTGGCGGCCAACCTGGCGAAGCCACCTTCGGCTACTAAGCAGGGTAGTTTGTTCTAGACTGGCAGCAAAGACAAGGCGATCAGGCAGGCGACGGTGACTCAATTGGGTTCGTTGGAACGCGCAGTGATGGACGTGCTGTGGGGCGCTTCTGCGGCGATGAGTGTGCACGACATTGTCGATGCGTTGGCCGATCGCGATCTGGCGTACACGACGGTGTTGACCGTGGTAACCAATCTGCACAAGAAGGGCTTCGCCGGACGCGAGAAGATCAGCCGCGCCTACAGGTACTTCCCGTTGCAGTCGCGGGAGGAGGCGACGTCGCAGACACTGCGACGGGTGCTCGATGCCAGCGGCGATTCCACGGCGGTCCTGATGCATTTCGCGCGGATGGTTACCCCCGAGGAGCGCGAGGTCCTTAGCGAACACTTGTCCCGGACGCGGACGGATCGTCCGAGAAGGCGCTGAGAGTGTGAGCGTTGCTTTGGCCCACCTGGTGGGCGCGGCCGTGCTGGGTGTGTTGGGTCCTTACGTTCTCGACCGATTGCCACAGCGATGGTCACCGCGGGTAGTGATCACCGCATGGGTCAGCAGCATTGCCACTGCGGTGGGACTGCTTCTCCTGTCGGCGCTGTCGGCCTTATGGCCCGATGCGCCGCCTGCGGAGCGTTTCGTCGACACGTTGGCTCGGTGCGCTGGCGCTGTCCTGCATGCGGTGCGCGACGATTTCAGCCAGGTGTATGGCATCACCGTCGCCGTCGTGCTGTTCGCCGTGGTCGCTCGCACCGCGATGTCGTGCGCTCGTCACACGCGCGATGTGCAACGTGTGCAACGCCTTCATCGCGACGTCGTTGCGGTGGTAGGCAGCACCGAACCCGATACCCCCGACGTACTCTGGATCGATCATCCCCACCCCATGGCCTACTGCGTCGGCGGACGCAGCGGTTTCGTGGTAGCCACCAGCGCGCTGCGCACACGCGTGCCGGCCGAGGCGCGGGCAGCAGTACTGGCACACGAGTTCGCCCATCTAAGGTCTCGTCACGACCGGGTCCTGGCGGTCTGCGACGTCATGGCACGTGCTCTGCCCTTCGTACCGCTGTTTCGGCGGGCGCCAGCGGCGGTCGCGGCCCTGATCGAAGTGGATGCCGACATGTCGGCAGCCCGGGTCACCAGCACGGCTGCGGTACGCAGCGCACTGGCCCATGTCACCGGTCAGGGCGTAGGCCCCGGGACCCCCATGCAGCACTCCACGCGCTACCGGCTGCGCATGCTCGACAATGGCGTGATCGAGCCGACCAAATCGAAGTACGCAGCGGCGAGTGTACTGCCACTTCTGGGTGCCGCATTGTGTACCGTTGCAGCACTTCCGGTGCTCTCAGTTGTTGCGCATGGGCTCACCGCGTGAGTCCCCGCACCGCCACGTTCACTCTTCAGCAGTTAGTGTCGCAAACCCGGTGACGTTTCGTTCATCTGCGCCACCGGTAACGACGACCTTCACCGGCGCGTGTCTCATGGTGTTGCGCGCACGCCCCGCGCGCGCCGCCCCCGCGAGGCCCAGAGTGCATCTTCGCCATCGGACCCGCCAGCCGAGAGACTGTCGCAACAGGATGCATAATCCACGTCACCAGGGTCATACCGGGATCGCGTCAGCTATGCATCGGGGCGTGCAGTCTCGACATGGCCCACGTGGCGCTGTGCAGCACCACGCCCCGCAGGCAAGGCTCTGATCACGCAGAGTTGGGCCGATGGATGACGCGACCGGCTACCGCCGCAGCGCACGGCCGCGCGCTGGTTGTGCTGTGCGGGCCGCGATCGCGGCTGCTCCGCGGGCCGCGCAGGCTGCCGCGGTCGCCGCGATCAGCCACAGCAGCAGGGGAGTGCCCTGAGCGAGGACAGAACCCGCGAGCAGGGTCAACGCAAAGGTCATCAACGCGGTGTAGCCGACTGCGAGGATGGCGAACCATCGAGGAACGGTCAGCGGGCGGCGCGATCGCGGGACGGCGGCCTGGTCGAGGGCAGGGAAGGGGGAGTTGTTCACGGTCGGCTCTCCGGGTCGGGATCTGTAGATGCTTCATGGTCTCCGGTGGTCAGCGGCGCACGGCGGACTTCTTCTGCGGTCTCGCTGGGTTCACCGTGCCGTGTGCCGACGTGAGCTTCGGCGCGCATCCGCTCCACCATGTGCGGGTAGTGCAGTTCAAACGCTGGACGCTCCGACCGGATGCGGGGGAGTTCGGTGAAGTTGTGGCGCGGCGGTGGGCAACTGGTGGCCCATTCCAGGGAGTTGCCGAAGCCCCATGGATCGTCGACGGTGACGACCTCGCCGTAGCGGTAGCTGCGGAAGACGTTCCACAGGAACGGCAAGGTCGAGATGCCGAGGACGAACGCGCCGGCGGTGGAGATGATGTTGAGCGTGGTGAAGCCGTCTGAGGGCAGGTAGTCGGCGTACCGGCGGGGCATGCCTTCTGCTCCGAGCCAGTGTTGCACCAAGAAGGTGAGGTGGAAGCCGATGAACGTCAGCCAGAAATGGATCTTGCCCAGGCGTTCGTCGAGCAGACGTCCGGTCATCTTCGGGAACCAGAAGTAGATGCCGGCGTAGGTGGCGAACACGATGGTGCCGAAGAGGACGTAGTGGAAGTGGGCCACCACAAAGTAGCTGTCGGAGAGTTGAAAGTCGATGGGTGGGCTGGCCAGGAGCACACCGGTGAGTCCGCCGAAGAGGAAGGTGACCATGAAGCCGACCGAGAACAACATCGGTGTCTCGAACGTCATGTGGCCCCGCCACATTGTGCCGATCCAGTTGAAAAACTTTACGCCCGTCGGCACCGCGATCAGGAACGTCATGAAGGAGAAGAACGGCAACAGCACGGCGCCGGTGACATACATATGGTGTGCCCACACCGCGACCGATAGGGCGGCGATGGCGAGGGTGGCGTAGACCAGTCCTGAGTACCCGAACAACGGTTTACGGCTGAAGACCGGGAAAATCTCGGAGACGATGCCGAAGAACGGCAGCGCGATGATGTAGACCTCGGGGTGGCCGAAGAACCAGAACATGTGCTGCCAGAGAATGGCGCCGCCGTTGGACGGATCGAACAGATTCGCGCCGAATTGACGGTCGACTTCGGCGCCGAGCAGTGCCGCGGTGAGCAGCGGGAACACCAGCAAGATCAGGACACTGGTGACCAGGATGTTCCACGTGAAGATCGGCATGCGAAACATCGTCATTCCCGGTGCGCGCAGACAGATGACCGTGGTGACCATATTGACCGCGCCCAGGATGGTGCCCAAGCCGGACACTGTCAGTCCGAGAAACCACATGTCCGAGCCGACGCCGGGTGAGTGAATGGCATCGCTGAGCGGGGTGTAGGCGGTCCAGCCGAAGTCGGCGGCACCACCGGGGGTGATGAAGCCGGCGATCGCGATGGTCGAGCCGAAGACGAACAGCCAGAAGCCGAGGGCGTTGAGCCGCGGGAAGGCGACGTCGGGAGCGCCGATCTGCAGGGGCAGTACGAAGTTGGCGAAGCCGATCACGATGGGGGTGGCATACATCAGCAGCATGATCGTGCCGTGCATGGTGAACAGCTGGTTGTACTGCTCGGTCGAGAGGAACTGCATGCCCGGCGTCGTGAGCTCGCCGCGCATCAGCAGCGCCATCAGGCCGCCGATGAGGAAGAACGCGAAGCACACGACGATGTACATCATGCCGATCAACTTGTGATCGGTCGTGGTCAGCAGCTTGTAGATGAATGACCCTCTGGACTTGCGCCGCTCGGGGTAGGGCCGCGTAGCGACCACCTCGGGTGGGCGCGGGGACACCGCGGTCATCAGGCCTCCATCTGAGTCGGACAAACGGTGGCCCTGATCGAGCAACACGCGCATCCTGCGTGCGACTTCCCGGGCCGTAACTACGGACTGTAGTCGATTAACTACTAGGTAGCATAGTTGGGCCCGGAATCCCGAATCTCGGGCGAGTACCGACATGGCGGCAACGAAAAGTCGGCTCCCTCACCAATATCAGGCGCGGAGGGTCATCGCGGTTACGCGGCGCTGCTCCCTACCGCCAGAGGTCTGCACTTCCGCTGCTCGGCGGTTCGTTGGGAGGGATAGTAGGTTCGCCGTCGGCGGGCAGACGGACGCCGCGTTCGGCGAGCCAGCTCACCGGGTCGAGGGCAGCACCGGATGCATCGGCCACCTCGAAATGCAAGTGGGGGCCGGTTGAGTTACCTCGGTTGCCAACCGTGGCAATGGGTTGGCCGACCGTGACCGGAGCCGCTACCTCGATGAGGTTGTCGTCGTTATGGCCGTAGGTGGTGACTGTTCCATCGGCATGTCGGATACGTACCCACAATCCGAAGCCTTGGGCAGGGCCGGAGTTGATCACTTCGCCGTCGGTGACCGCGAAAATCGGCGCGCCGAGGTCGTTGCCGATGTCCATGCCCTGATGACCTCGACCGTCACCGAAGGTGGAGGTGATTCGACCATTCGTCGGAGCGACTACGGACCCCGGCGACGGCGACGAATAGACGGGTGGACCGTTCGGTGCGGGATGCGGGGTCGCAGGATCGTGGGGACGCATCTCAAATGCCAGCAGCGCCAGCAACCGCCCGATCGGTAGCGCGTCGACAACCAGTTCGGCGGCTGCTCGTCCCGCACTGAGAACGGCGGCAAAGCAACCCACCGCAGTGATGGGGTCATCCGTTGGCTCCGACGGCTCGACTGGGCGCGCACGATCGGCCAGACATGTGCTGACGGTCCGGATCTCGTCGGCTAGTTCCCCCATCGCCGGCCCCCCCAAGGATGCCGAGATCGTCTCGGCGACCAGTTGGGCGAACTGCTGGGCCACATGGGTGTCATCTGCGTCGGCGCGCGCTCGAGCGTCAAGCGAGAGGCTCAGCAGAACCGCAGCAACAATTCCCACGGCCCCCAGCCTCAGACAGGGCCGTGCAACGCCGCAGCGGCGAATGAGGGACGACATAGGCATGCCAGCGAGACCTTCCGGAGACGGGCGCGACGCACTGACGTTCAGCACCGCACGCCAGGTGCACATGAGGCCCCGATTGGCAGCCCTCCGTTCGAACCATAGGCCCCACAGGTCACAGCAGTAACACGATCCGGTTGAGCGTCAGTCGCAACTGGCGGCCTCTATTACTAGGGAACGTAGTTGCAGATAAGCAATGATGCCCAGCCTCGGGACCTCGACCGAATCAAGCGTAATCACAGCTGAGCGCACCGATACGTCAGATGAACGCGGCAGAACCCTCGCCGCGGGACGTGGGCCTACGGGCCGGTGCAGATCGCAAAAACTACGGCTATGTTGACAACGCGAACGTTAATCTACCACGCTGCGTAGTAGATCAAGGTCAAGGAGTGCTGGTGCAGCAGGAGAGAAGGATATCCGCGGTGCGGGCGGCAATCCTGGCGCTGATGTGCGTGGTGCCGTGGGTAGCGTCGGGTTGTGGTAGCGCTGGCGACGACGCCGTTGCGCAGGGGGGAACCTTTCAGTTCGTCTCACCCGGCGGGCAGACGGTCATCACCTACGACCCGCCTGCAAGCCGTCAGAGGATCGCTGACGTCTCAGGCCCTGATGTGGTGACCGACCAGACCGTCGGACTCAACGACTTCGCAGGCAAAGTCGTCGTCATCAACGTATGGGGTTCGTGGTGCGGACCCTGCCGGGGAGAAGCCGACGACCTCGAGCATGTCTACGCCCAGAACAAGACCTCGGGGGTCGAGTTCCTCGGTATCAATCTGCGCGACAACCGGCAAGCGGCGAAGGACTTCATTGTCGACAGGAAAGTCGCCTTTCCCTCGATCTACGACTTTGCCGGCATCACTCTGGCTGCGCTGACCACTCCAACGTCGGTGGTGCCGACGACCATCGTGCTCGACCGCGACCACCGTCCGGCCGCGGTGTTCCTCAAGGCCATCACCGCCGACGAACTCGGGGCAACAGTTCAGCGCGTCGTCGCTGAGCCTGTGACACAACGCCCATGACGGCGCAGTCAGTCGAACTGCAAGCCTCGGTCGGCGAGACGTTTGCTGACGTCGTCGCCAGCGGTCCGCTACTGCTGGCGCTGCTCGCATGCATGATCGCCGGGCTGGTGTCGTTCGCCTCACCGTGTGTGGTCCCGCTCGTCCCGGGGTATCTGTCTTATCTGGCTGGCGTGGTCGGCGCCGAGGCGCCGGCGGTGTCGGTGGGGGAGTCGAATAAACGGGGTCGCTCGCGTGTGGCGCTCGCCGCAGGCCTGTTCGTCATCGGTTTCACCGTGGTTTTCGTGGCAGCGACCGCCACAGTACTTGGGGTCACCACGACTTTCGTGGTGAATCGTGAAGTCCTGCAACGTATCGGCGGTGTGGTCACCATCGTCATGGGCTTGGTGTTTATCGGGCTGGTGCCGGCACTGCAACAGGAACGACGGTTCGCCCCCCGCCGCGTCTCCAACATCGCCGGCGCCCCGCTGCTCGGCGGGGTCTTTGCACTCGGGTGGACCCCGTGCCTGGGGCCCACACTCGCGGCAGTCATTGCTACGGCCAGCGGCACCGAAGGCGCCACCGCAGCCAAGGGCGTCGCGCTGATCGTGGCGTACTGCGCCGGCCTTGGCATTCCTTTTGTTGTGCTTGCGTTTTCCTCGGCGTGGGCGTTGCGAAGCCTCGGCTGGTTGCGCACCCACGCCCGCATGATCCAGATCGCCGGCGGGGCCATGATGATCGCGGTGGGCATCGCTTTGATCACCGGCCTGTGGGACCAATTCATCGTGTGGGTGCGCGACGCGTTCATCACCGATACTCAACTACCCATCTGAGCCCTGTGGTGGCGGCCCCGATTCGACGTCCACAGCGTCCCCCTGTTTCCGGTCACCGCACCCTCACGAGACCGAACAACCACCGCCTCCACGCCGCCAACGTCGGGCCATCTCAGCACATCCCGAGTCAGTCGTGACGTGATCCGCTGGTACCGTTCCGGCCCGGTCTGTCATATAGTCACATGCGCATGTATTGATATATAGGGGTAGCGTGGCTATCTGGGTGTGGATGAGAGGGAGTACGAAGTATGGGAGCCGGACACAACCACGGACCAACCGATCCTGCGTCCAGCGACTCGTCGCTGCGTGTCCGTCTGGCGATAGCGTTTGTTCTGACGGGGATCATTGTCGTGGCCCAGTTGGTCGGGTCGGTGATCACGGGAAGTCTGGCGCTGCTGACCGACACCGCGCACGCTGCGACTGATCCCTCCCGGGATTTC
>NZ_LIYC01000041.1:0-41226 GCF_001418765.1 Gordonia sp. HS-NH1 | reverse complement strand
CCTCCACCGATCGGGGGACACGCCCTCACTGTTCGCGGGCGGGTACCTCCACGATGGCGACCGTGCCGCCGCGGGGGTGGTCGGCGAGCGACATCGTGCCGCCGGCCCCCTCGATCCGCACTCGTCGCGAGGCAAGTCCGATGTGGCCCTTGGCCTGTCGCTGCCGCATCAGCTCCTCGACGTCGACGTCGGCGGGCAGGCCGACACCGTCGTCGACCACGACGAGTCGCGCTCGCCCGTCGTCGAACTCGGCGGTGACCTCGACGGTTGTGGCGGAGGCGTGTTTGGCGACGTTGGCCAGCAGTTCGCGAGCGGTGGCGAATATCAGCGGATCGACCGAGGTACGAAGCCCCGGTGGCCATCCGGCGGTGTCGACGGAGACCGTGGGTGCTCCGGCGCGGCTGCCGAACGACGACGCGAGATCGGTCAGGGCGACCGCCAGCCCGGCTTGCTCGAGCACCGCCGGGTGCAACTCGCTCAGCGTCGAACGCAGGAGTTGGGCCGCGTCGCGCAGCGCACCGTCGACGCGGTCGAGGGTCACGGGATCAGCAGAATCACGGAGCGTGGCGAGTTCCTGACGCGCCGCCAGCACGTACTGCAGGGCGCCGTCGTGGAGATTGTCGGCGAGATCGCGCCGTTCGCGCTCCTCGATCTCCATCGTCGCATCGAGCAGTCGGGCGCGTTCGGCGGCGAGCGCCCCGATCGTCCTCACCCGGGATCGCTGCAAGCGGGACAGCAGGATCGCGCCGACGGCCAGCGCCGCGACGACGAGGATGCGCAGCACGATCACCGACCACGGTTCGCCGTTCGACGTGCGGGCCAACGCGGAGGAGACGGCGTACACCGCGGTCGTGACGACCACCACCGCGGCACATGTCCTGGGCTGCAGGGCGATCGCCGCGATCATCGGCACGAGGACGAAACCACTGAGGAGAACGTCGGTGGTCCAACTCAATTCGTTGGACCGGCTCGCCGCGATGGCGAGTGCGGTGAGCAGGAGAAGGTCGATGGGCAACGCGATCCACGAGTAACGGATCATCGCCGACTCGTGGCGGACCACGACGACCGCTCCACCGATACACCACGCCGCGTACAGGATTGCGGTCACGACGCTGAACGTCTCCGCGTGCGCGGGTGGATCGAGACTGACGGTCAGCAACACGAACACCGACAGGAACAGCCGCAGGACCACCTGAATCCGAATACCGCGGATCGCGTGATCGATCAGGATGTCGTGGATCCTCGGCTCGTCGGCGAACTCGTCGAGGCCGAGATACCGGGTGGCCCCGGCGATCTCGTCGTCACCGCCGACGTCGACCCCTCGACTCGAGGAGGCCGCGCTACTCGAGGAGGCCACGGCGCATCGCTTCGGCCACCGCCGCCGCACGGTCGGACACCCCGAGCTTCTCGTACAGACGCTGCGTGTGCGTCTTGACCGTCGACGCACCGATGTAGAGCTCGGCGGCCACCTGCGGAATCGATTGCCCCCGTGCGAACCCGGTGAGGACCTGTCGTTCCCGTTCACTCAGGGCGGGCGCATCGCGCTGGGTCTGCGCCCGGATCTCGCCGGCCAGTCCGGCGGCGAGCTCCGGTGGCACCACCGTCTCGCCCTTGGCCACCCGGGTCACCGCGCCGACGATGTCGTCGCGGGCGGCATCCTTCGACAGATAACCGGCCGCACCCTCCTGGAGCGCCCGGAAGACGATCGGCCCGTCGGTGACCGCGGAGAGCAGCAACACCCGCGTCGGCAGCCCGTCGCGCGAGACGGCATGCGCGACCTCGACGCCGGTCATGAGCGGCATCTGATGGTCGACGACCGCGACGTCGGGTTTCTCCTGCCGGATCAGCTCGAGCCCCGCCATGCCGTCGGCGGCCTCGCCGACGACCCGCACCCGCCCACTTGCCGTCAGGCCGCGGGACACCCCGTCGCGGAAGAACGGGTGGTCGTCGACGACGACGACGGTGACGAGGCTGTCCATCGGCCCAGGATATGTGGAGGAACGGCTGGAACCGAGTCGAACGGCGCTTCGAGTGAGGGGTGCCCCGACCACACTGTCCGCCGCCGGTCGCGCATCGCGGCGCGGTTTGGCAACCTCGGACCGGGGACGGGGGACCGATACCGAGGATCGGAGTGGGGGATGTACCGACCGGACTTGCACCTGGGAGCGCTGCGGGGCCCGCTCCCGCGATCGCCGCTGCACGTGCTGCGAACCTATCTCGCGGTGACATCGCTGCTGTACGCGATCGGGGTGGCCCTCACGCTGTTCCCGGTCGACGACTCGGCGACGCTGTCCGACCCGACCGGGGGATTCGTCGCCGTGGCGCTGGGCATCGCGGCGCTCGGCTGGCTGTCCGTGCGTCCGCAGCGCCCGCTCCCGGCCGTGATCGCGGCCTGTGCGGCGACCCCCGCGGTGATGGCGTTCCACGAGCTGATCAGTGCCGAGTTCCTGTGCATGGTCGCGGCGATGTTCCTGGCGATGTACCTGCGCGCCACCTTTCCGCGCCGGCAGGCGTGGGCGCTCATCGGTCTGCTGACCGTCGCGTGCGTCGTCGCATTGGCAGTGGCACCTGCGCCCAAGTACCTCAGCACGTACATCGTCGTCGCCGTCGCCATCCCGGCGGCCGCCGAGTCGTTCGGACTGCTGACGCGGACGCTGCTCACCGCGGTCTGTACGGATCCGGTCACCGGTGTGTTCAACCGGGCGGGTTGGGAACTCGCCACCAGCGGGCTTGTCGACGGGCGTCGGTCGGCCGCGGCGATCACGGTGATCTCACTATCGATCGACCACGACGCGACGGCCACCGACACGCTCGGTCGCGAGGCGGCGGATCAACAGCTCGTGCACCTGGCCCAGACCTGCGTCGATCTGCTTCCCACCGAGACCGCCATGGCACGCCTGGGTGATTCCGACTTCGCGATCTGCCTCGTCCACGATGACGACGGCCCGCCCGGACAGGCCGCGGACCTGATCGCCGAGCTACGCCGCCGACTACCGGCCTCGTCGCTGGGCGCCGCGACGGCGCCCGCGCCGGCGGCGAACATCACCGCCCTCCATGCGCAGGCGTCGTCGCGGCTGGCGTCGGTCCGACGCAACAGGGCCCGACGGTCCGATCAGCCGGACCCGCAATGACATCGTCGCCGGCGACATGACCGCATGAGATCGACTCGACCTCCCGACGTCGATCGAACCCCGTAGGTTTCCGGGACATACCGCTAGGGTCGGGGGATGGCCGGATGGTTCGATGAGCGGATCGTCGAGACCGGTCGTCTGCCGCTGTTCTTCCTTCTGCTCGCCTTCGTCCTGACCTTCCTGTTCATCCGGTTCAGCGTGCGGATGATCCGCGCGGAGGTCAGCTGGTGGCCCGGGAACGTGACACCCGGCGGGGTGCACGTCCATCACGCCTTCTTCGGCATGATGGCGATGCTCCTGTCCGGCTTCGGTTTCGTCGCGGTCGACCCGCTGCGCACGCCGGTCATCGACTGTGTGCTGGCGGTCGCGTTCGGCATCGGCGCGGCCCTGGTGCTCGACGAGTTCGCGCTCATCCTCCACCTCCGCGACGTCTACTGGGCGGAGGAGGGCCGGACGTCGATCGACGCGGTGTTCGTCGCGATCGCCATCGGCCTGCTCTTCCTCCTGGGCTTGCAGCCGTTCGGGGCGTTCGAGGTCGTCGGGGACATCCGCAAGGAGGACGGGCTGGTGGCGCGGCTCGTGGCGGCGGGTGTCGTCGTGCTCAACGTGCTCCTGGCAGTCGTCACCCTCCTCAAGGGCAAGGTGTGGACGGGCCTCGTGGGCATGTTCGTCCCGGTCCTGTTGTGGTTCGGTGCCGCCCGGCTGGCACGCCCGCGATCACCGTGGGCCCGGTGGCGGTACAAGAACCGTCCCCGCAAGATCGCTCGGGCGATCGGGCGAGAGCAGCGGTATCGAGAACCGCTGATGCGATGGAAGATCGTCGTGCAGGAGGCGGTGGCAGGCCGATTCGGGGTGCCCGACACCCTCGCGCCCGTCCCCGACCCGACGCCGGCCCCGACCGCGGTCGGCGTGGTGACGGAAGCGGTACCGAGCGCCCTGGCGACCGCGATCCGGTGGCGGCGTACGCGGCGGGCGTTGCGCACCGTCCCGATCTGGCGGTTGCCGGTCGTGCTCGTGACGTTCGCGATCGTCGCGGCGTGGACGACGGTGGGTTTCGACGAACTGCTCGAACTCGAGGTCGACCCCGGAACACTGGCCACGCTGCTCAGCGTGATCGCCGGTTCGATGGCGACGCTGACCGGTCTCGTGTTCACCGCTGTCACCCTCGCGATGCAGTTCGGGGCGTCGTCGATCTCGGTGCGGGTGATCCCGATGCTGCAGCAGGAACCCGTCATGCGGTGGTCCACCGGGTTCTTCCTCGCGACCTTCGTCTACAGCGTGATCATCGCGATCGACCTGTCGGTGGGTGGCCCGGACGAGCCGACTCCGGGTCTGTCCACGGCGATCGCGTTCATGCTCACGACGATCAGCGCGTACCTCTTCATCGCGCTCGTCGGCAAGGTCGGGACGATCCTGAACACCGCGCGCCTGCTGCAGTGGATCGCCGACGACGGCCGGTCGGCGATCGTCCGGCAGCTACCGCCGCCGACAGCGCACGACGAGACCACGGCCCCAATGGCTTTCGACGACCAGGTCGTCGTCGAGACCACACCCGACCGGGGCGATGGGGGAACAGACGCGGGTGCGGACATCGAGGCGGAGCACATGCAGATCAGGCTGGGGGAGGTGACCGCGCGCGGTCGGGTGCTCCTGGCGGTCAACGGTGACCGCCTGCGACGATATGCGGCTTCCTGGGACGTGCGGATCAACCTGCTGGTCGCCGTCGGCGACCATGTCCCCCACGATCTCCCGGTCGTCGAGATCGTCGGCGACCCGGCACGGGTGGAGACGCGTCGGGTGCTGGCCTGCCTGCTGTTCGGTGACACCCACCAGCCGTCGGTGAGTCCCGCCGCGGCGCTGCAGGCGATCTCGGACATCGCGCTCAAGGCGATGTCCGCGGGCAGCAACGACCCGAGCGTCGTGGTGCAGGCACTCGATCACACCGAGGATCTACTGCTGCTGCTGGCACCGCGGCTGTGCGGCGAACCGACTGCACCGGGCACCTCGGTGCGCGGCATCCGCCGCAGTTGGGCGGACTACGTCGCGATCGGGACCGACGAGATCCGCCGGCACAGCACCGGCCAGGTGCAAGTGCAACGCCGGTTGCGCGCGTTGTTCGAGTCCCTCCTCGACGGATGCGGCCCGGCGCAGCGCGTCCCGGTGACCGAGCGGCTGGCCGTGCTCGACGCGCAGGTCGCGCGCGACTGGTCCGACGACCTCGACCGGCGACTCGCCGCGGCGGCGGACCGGCAGGGCTACGGTTCCGAATTCGGCCGGTGAGGGTGCGCGGATAGATCACGCGAATCGGACACAGCCGATACCCTGGGTTTCGTGCTCGCGTCCCGGCCCGCCGATCGTCGCGCGGTGGTCGACGAGATGCGCGAGTTCGGCGCCCAGCGCACCGCCACTGCCCGGCCCGCCGGTTGACGGCCCGCCGCCCGACCAGCCCGTCGCCGATCAGCCCGAAGGTGGTCCGATGACCCTCACCACGCCCCCCACCCCCGCCCCCGTCGACATGGCGCACCACGCCCACCTCACCGGCGTGTTCGCCCCGCAGCGGGAAGAGGTCGATGTCGCCGACCTGCCCGTCTCCGGGGAGATCCCCGCGGATCTGCGGGGCAGCTATCTCCGCAACGGCCCCAATCCGCGCTTCGACCCCATCGGATCCTTCGTCTACCCCCTCGACGGCGACGGCATGGTGCACCGGATCAGCATCGACGACGGTCGGGTCGGGTACACCAACCGTTTTGTCCGGACCCCGATGGTCCTCGCGGAAGAGGCTGCCGGACATGCCCTCTGGTCAGGACTCACCGACGGATACACGCCGCCGGCGAGTGTGGTGGGCGACGAGCTCGCCGGCACATACCGCGAACTGCCCGACATCAACATCGTCCGGCACGGCGGACGCCTGATGGCGATGGCCGAATCCGACCGTCCCTATCTGCTCGAACCGTCGTCGCTGGCGACCCTGGCCAAGACCGACTGCGACGGCGCGATGCGGGTGGGTAGCACCGCCCACCCGAAGATCGACCCGGCCACCGGCGAGATGGTCTTGTTCAACTACGGGCTCGAGGCGCCGTACCTGACGTGGTCGGTGGTCGCCGCGGACGGGACGGCGACCACCGGCCCCACTCCGGTCGACGGACTCGACAAGCCGGTGATGATCCACGACATGGCGCTGACGTCGCGATACCTCGTACTCTTCGTGTGCCCGTTGATCTTCGACCTCGAAGGCGTGATGACCGGTGGGTCCCTGCTGTCGTGGCAGCCCGACGACGGCACGCGCATCGCGCTCATCCCGCGCGACGGTGGTCCGGTGCGCTGGGTGCACACCGACCCGTTCTGGGTGTGGCACTTCGCCAACGCCTTCGACGGCCCGGGACCCGAGGACGGCGTGACCGTCGACTACGTCGAATGGAGCTACCCGGGCGGTTTCGCCGACGAACCGCGGCCGGCGACCTCGGCGCTCACCCGCGCGATCATCCGCCCGGATGGGACGATCACCCGGAATACGGTCAGCGACAACGCCTTCAACATGGAATTCCCACGGGTCGACGACCGCCTGCTCACCCGGGACCACCACCGGATCGCCTCGGTGGCCAAGGGGCCGCGCGACAGTGGTGCCGGCGACAGCCTCTGGTTCCACGATCTCTCCGCCGGTACCGAGACCTTCTGGAGCCCCGGAACCGCCATCGGCGAGCCGATCTACATCCCGGGTACCGAACGCGACCACTGGGGCGCGATCGGCACGGATCCCGCCGACATGCGTTCGTACTTCTACCTTCTCGCCGCCGACGACCCCGCGGCCGGGCCGGTGGCCACCGTCGAACTGCCGATCCGCGTCCCCGCCGGGCTCCACGGCGCCTGGCTCGCGGACCCGGCCTGACGACAAACCCACCCTATTTCCGCAAACCCACCCCGTCCGAGCGTGGTGGGTTTGCGGAAAAGGGGTGGATTCGCGGGCCGGAGGAAGCCGGCGCCGTCACCGCGATGAACCGGGCCGCGGTGTCGATCGCCGACCGCGCTTCGGCCGACAGTCTTGGGATCAGCTGGAAGACGTGCCCCTGATCCGGCCACGCCTGGATCACCGAAACCCCGCCGGCGCCGACGATCTCATCGTGGGTGGCCCGGGCGTCGGCGCCCATCACCTCGCGTGCCCCGTACTGGATGAGGGTCTTGGGTAGACCCATGTCCCGGGTCAGCCGGACGCGCATCCGAGGGTGATCGGGGTCCGCGGTCCTGGTGTAGAGCCGCAGGATCTTCCGCGCGGACATCGCGTCGATGATCGGGTCGCGCACCCCGGTGCGCTGGTTGCGTACGGCCAGGTCGAAAGTGGGGTCGTAGAGCGGCGAGAACAGCACCATCGACCCCGGCTGCGGGGTTCCGGTCGCGTGGTTGACGGCGAGCAGGTCGAGCGCGAGGTGACCGCCGGCGGAGTCGCCCGCGACCACGATGTCCTCGGCGCGGTACCCCTGTGACAGGAGCCAGCGATAGCCGCGGATGGTGTCGTTGCCCGCGCACGGCCACGCGTGTTCGGGGGCGAGCCGGTAGTCGAGGCTGAACGCGGGCAGACCGGTCTTGTTGCCGAGCCGGCCGACCAGGCCGCGGTGCGTTCGCGGCGAGCACACGACGTACCCGCTCCCGTGCAGGTAGTAGACGATCCGCGTGCCGGGGGCCGGGGCGGCGGCGTGCCGGCCGATCACCCATTCGCCGCGGACCTGTCCGCCGCGAAACGTCTCGCGCACGAGATCCACCCGGGTGTTGGCCGGTGGCGGGTTCATCCGCTCGATCGTCCGGTTGAGGGCCGGACGGGTCCGCTGGATCATCTGTGCCGTCACCCGGGGATGGCTGACCCCGGCCGCGGCCATCATCGGCCACGCGACGCGGGCCAGGTAGGCGTTGACCGCCCGGGAGCGGCGCGAACCATGGGGTGCGACGCCGAGGTGACCGAACGGATGCTCGACCGCTGGGTCGAAGGCGGGTTCATCCGCCGGCACAGTGACACTCATCACCTGACGGTAGATGTTCGGCGTTTCCCGCGGGGTGAGATTCCGCGGGCGAGATCCGGCCGCAATCCGATCGCGACCGACGAAGCCCGCAACCCCTCGCCGCGAGCGCTGCCGAGACCGTGGCCGGGGTGGCCCCGAAACGCCAGATCCCCGTCTGACGTGCACCTGAGGTGCTGTTGTGGTATCCGGATTTCTTGACTCGGCCCTCCGCGTGGAAAAATGGCTCACAATGCTCATACGGCTGCCCGGGGGCGCTCTGGCGTGCTGCGCGCGGTAGTTGCGATGAGCAGGGTGGTTCGGGCCCCGACGACGCGGCTCGAAGGGACCGTCAGCAACGGCGCTGACCGGGACTCACCGCCGCTGTGATCGTCGGCTCCGCCCAGGTCAGCCCCGATGCGGGCGGATGACGACGACGCCGGGGACATCGTGGTCCGCGGCCCGACACGGCCGGGTGTGGCCCCAGACATTGACGACGGGTAGTGCGTGCACCCCTCGCGCGCAAAGTGAGGCGAACTATGAAGCAGGCTCCGGGACCGGTGGGTCTCTACGACCCACGCAACGAGCACGACTCGTGTGGCGTGGCGTTTGTCGTGGACATGCACGGACGGCGCAGTCGCAGCATCGTCGACAAGGCGATCATGGCGCTGGTGAATCTCGAGCACCGCGGCGCCGCGGGCGCCGAGCCGAACACCGGCGACGGTGCCGGCATCATGATCCAGGTCCCGGACCGTTTCCTGCGGGAGACCGTCGACTTCGAGCTGCCCGCGGAAGGCAGCTACGCGACCGGTATCGCATTCCTGCCCCAGGGGTCGGAGGACGCTCGCCTTGCCTGCGAGGGTGTGGAGAAGGTCATCGAGGCCGAGGGTCTGACCCTGCTCGGGTGGCGCGAGGTGCCCACCAACGAGAGTTCGCTCGGTGCGCTCGCCCGCGACGCCATGCCGACCTTCCGTCAGGTGTTCGTCGGCGGCGCCGAGGGCATGGAACTCGAGCGTCGTGCCTACGTCGTGCGCAAGCGCGTGCAGTACGAGCTGGGCAACAAGGGCGCCGGCGCCGACGGCCCGGGCCGCGAGACCGTCTATTTCCCCAGCCTGTCCGGACGAACCTTCGTCTACAAGGGCATGCTGACGACCCCGCAGCTGCGGGAGTTCTACGTCGACCTGCAGGACTCGCGTGTCGAGAGCTCGCTCGGTCTGGTGCACTCGCGCTTCTCCACCAACACCTTCCCGTCGTGGCCGCTGGCACATCCGTTCCGCCGCGTCGCCCACAACGGCGAGATCAACACCGTCACCGGTAACGAGAACTGGATGCGGGCCCGCGAGGCGCTCATCGACACCGAGGCCTTCGGGGCCGACGCGGCGTCGAAGATCTTCCCGATCTGCACCCCCGGCGCGTCGGACACCGCGCGCTTCGACGAGGTTCTCGAGCTGCTCCACCTCGGTGGACGCTCGCTCCCGCACGCCGTGCTCATGATGATCCCGGAAGCCTGGGAGCGTCACGAGTCGATGAAGCCCGAGCACCGGGACTTCTACCGCTACCACTCCGCTCTGATGGAGCCCTGGGACGGCCCGGCGTCGGTGTGTTTCACCGACGGCACCGTCGTGGGCGCCGTGCTCGACCGAAACGGACTGCGCCCCAGCCGGGTCTGGGTCACCAAGGACGGCCTCGTGGTGATGGCCTCCGAGGTCGGCGTACTCGACATCGACCACTCCGACGTCGTGCAGAAGATGCGTCTGCAGCCGGGCCGGATGTTCCTCGTGGACACCGCGGCCGGCCGCATCGTCGACGACGAGGAGATCAAGGACGAGCTCGCCGGTGAGCACCCCTACGGGGAGTGGCTCGAGCAGGGACTCGTGCCGGTCGACGACATCGAGGCGCCGCCGCACCAGCACATGCCGCACGACCGTGTCGCCTTGCGCCAGCAGGTCTTCGGCTACACCCGCGAGGAACTCGACCTCCTGGTCGCGCCGATGGCGAAGACCGGCGCCGAGGCCCTCGGCTCGATGGGCACCGACACCCCGATCGCGGTGCTCTCCAAGCGTCCGCGCATGCTGTTCGACTATTTCCAGCAGCTGTTCGCGCAGGTGACCAACCCGCCGCTCGACGCGATCCGCGAGGAGATCGTGACCAGCGTCGGCGGCACCATCGGCACCGAGGCCGACCTGCTGAACCCCGGTCCGGAGTCGTGCCGGCAGATCGAGCTGACGTCGCCGGTCCTGGACAACGACACTCTCGCCAAGCTGGTGGAGATCAACTCCAACGACGCGCTGCCCGGCTTCCGCAGCGTGCACATCCACGGCCTCTACCCGGTCGCCGACGGCGGTGCCGGACTCCGCAAGGCGCTCGACGAGGTGCGCGCCAAGGTCAGCGCCGCGATCGACGACGGCGCGAACCTGGTCATCCTGTCCGACCGCGAGTCCGACGAGACCTACGCACCGATCCCGTCGCTGCTCCTCACGGCTGCGGTGCACCACCACCTGGTGCGTGAGCGCAAGCGCACCCAGGCCGGCCTGATCGTCGAGTCCGGCGATTGCCGTGAGGTCCACCACGTCGCCGCGCTCGTCGGTTTCGGTGCGGCAGCGGTGAACCCGTACATGGCCTTCGAATCGATCGAGGACATGATCGAGCGCGGTGTGCTCGGCGACCTCGACCTGGCCACGGCGCAGAAGAACTACATCAAGGCCGCCGGCAAGGGTGTGCTCAAGGTGATGAGCAAGATGGGCATCTCGACCATCGCCTCCTACACCGGCGCGCAGCTCTTCCAGGTGATCGGTCTGTCGCAGGAGACGGTCGACGAGTTCTTCACCGGACTCAACAGCCAGCTCGACGGCATCGGCCTCGACGAGATCGCCGACGACGTCGCGGTGCGGCACGCCCTGGCGTTCTCCGACCGTCCCTCGGAGCGCGCGCACCGCGAGCTCGAGGTGGGCGGCGAGTACCAGTGGCGTCGTGAGGGCGAGTACCACCTGTTCAACCCGGACACGGTGTTCAAGCTCCAGCACTCCACGCGCACCGGCCAGTACAAGGTGTTCAAGGAGTACACCAAGCTGGTCGACGACCAGTCCCGGCAGATGGCCTCGCTGCGTGGCCTGTTCGACTTCAACTTCGGCGATCGCGACCCGATCCCGATCGAGAAGGTCGAGCCGGCGAGCGAGATCGTCAAGCGGTTCTCGACCGGTGCGATGAGCTTCGGCTCCATCTCCGCCGAGGCCCACGAGACCCTGGCGATCGCCATGAACCGTCTGGGCGGCCGGTCGAATTCCGGTGAGGGCGGCGAGGATCCGCGTCGCTTCCATCACGACGAGAACGGCGACTGGCGGCGCAGCGCGATCAAGCAGGTCGCCTCGGGACGCTTCGGTGTCACCTCGCACTACCTGTCGAACTGCACCGACATCCAGATCAAGATGGCGCAGGGCGCCAAGCCCGGTGAGGGCGGCCAGCTCCCGCCGCACAAGGTGTACCCCTGGGTCGCCGAAGTCCGTGGTTCGACGCCGGGTGTCGGTCTGATCTCCCCGCCCCCGCACCACGACATCTACTCGATCGAGGATCTCGCTCAGCTGATCCACGACCTGAAGAACGCAAACCCCAAGGCGCGCATCCACGTCAAGCTCGTCAGCGAGGTCGGCGTGGGCACCGTCGCGGCCGGTGTGTCGAAGGCGCACGCCGACGTGGTCCTCATCTCCGGTCACGACGGCGGCACCGGCGCCACCCCGCTGACCTCGATGAAGCACGCGGGAGCGCCCTGGGAGATCGGCCTCGCCGAGACCCAGCAGACCCTGCTGCTCAACGGTTTGCGCGACCGCATCGTGGTGCAGGTCGACGGCCAGCTCAAGACCGGCCGGGACGTCGTCGTCGCCGCCCTGCTCGGTGGTGAGGAATTCGGTTTCGCAACCGCGCCGCTGGTGGTCTCCGGCTGCATCATGATGCGCGTGTGCCACCTGGACACCTGCCCCGTCGGCGTGGCGACCCAGAACCCGCTCCTGCGTGAGCGTTTCGCGGGCAAGCCGGAGTTCGTCGAGAACTTCTTCATGTTCATCGCCGAAGAGGTCCGGGAACTGCTGGCGCGCCTCGGCTTCCGCACCCTGCAGGAAGCCGTCGGTCACGTCGAGGCACTCGACACCACCAAGGCGCTGGCGCACTGGAAGTCGGAGAAGGCCGGCAAGCTCGACCTGTCGTCGATCCTGACGATGCCGGAATCGCCGTTCATGAACCAGGATCTGTACTGCTCGGGCGTGCAGGATCACGGGCTGGAGAAGGCGCTCGATCAGCAGCTGATCGCGCAGAGCCGCGAGGCGATCGACCACGGTACCCGGGTGTCCTTCACCTCGAAGATCACCAACGTCAACCGCACCGTCGGCACGATGCTGGGCCACGAGGTGACCAAGGCCTATGGCGCACAGGGTCTTCCCGACGGGACGATCATCGTCGACTTCACCGGCTCGGCGGGCAACAGCTTCGGCGCCTTCGTGCCGAAGGGTGTGACGCTGCGCCTGGAGGGTGATGCCAACGACTTCGTCGGCAAGGGACTGTCGGGTGGCCGTCTGGTGGTCCGCCCGGCGCGTAACGCGCCGGACGACTTCGTCGCCGAGCGGAACATCATCGCAGGCAACGTGATCGGGTTCGGTGCCACCGCGGGCAAGATCTTCCTGCGCGGCATCGTGGGCGAGCGCTTCTGCGTCCGCAACTCGGGTGTCACAGCGGTCGTCGAGGGCGTGGGCGACCACGGCTGCGAGTACATGACCGGCGGGCGCGTCGTCGTCCTCGGAGAGACCGGCCGCAACTTCGCGGCGGGCATGTCCGGCGGTATGGCCTTCGTCTACGACCCCGAGGGCAAGCTGGCCGACAATCTCAACACCGAGCTCGTCGACCTCGAGCCGCTCGTCGACGAGGACGTCGAGTTCCTCTCGGCGATCATCGACGAGCACCGTGCCGAGACCGATTCCCCGGTCGCCGCGGCACTTCTCGACGACTGGGACACCGCCCAGACCAAGTTCGCCAAGGTCATGCCACGCGACTTCAAGCGCGTGTTGCTGGCCATCTCCGAGGCGGAGAAGACCGGGCGAGACGTGAACGAAGCGATCATGGAGGCCGCACGTGGCTGACCCCAGAGGATTCCTCAAGCACCCCGAGCGGGAGCTGCCCGACCGCCGCCCGGTGGATCTGCGTCTGCTGGACTGGAAAGAGGTCTACACCGACTTCGACAAGGGCCACCTGAAGACGCAGGCGAGCCGCTGCATGGACTGCGGTATCCCGTTCTGCCACAACGGTTGCCCGCTCGGGAACCTCATTCCCGAGTGGAACGACCTGGTCTACAAGGACCAGTGGCGCGACGGCATCGAGCGTCTGCACGCGACGAACAACTTCCCGGACTTCACCGGCCGCCTGTGCCCGGCTCCGTGCGAGGCGTCCTGTGTGCTGGGGATCAACCAGCCGCCGGTCACCATCAAGCAGGTCGAGGTCGAGATCATCGACAACGCCTTCGACAACGGATGGGTCACCCCCGTCCTGCCGTCGGCGAAGACCGGCAAGGCGGTTGCCGTCGTCGGCTCCGGACCTGCGGGACTGGCTGCGGCGCAGCAGCTCACGCGTGCCGGACACGACGTGACGCTGTTCGAGCGGGCCGATCGCATCGGTGGTCTGCTCCGCTACGGCATCCCCGAGTTCAAGATGGAGAAGCGCCACATCGACCGGCGTCTGGCGCAGATGGAGGCCGAGGGCACCGTCTTCCGCACCGGCGTCAACGTGGGCGTCGACATCACCGTCGAGCAGCTCCGCGCCGATTTCGACGCGGTGATCCTCGCCAACGGATCGACCATCGGCCGCGATCTGCCGATCCCCGGCCGCGAACTCGACGGCATCCACCAGGCCATGGAGTTCCTGCCGCAGGCCAACCGGGTGCAGCTCGGCGACACCGTCGAAGGCCAGATCTCGGCGAAGGGCAAGAAGGTCATCATCATCGGCGGTGGCGACACCGGCGCCGACTGCCTGGGCACCTCGCTGCGCCAGGGGGCCGAGATCGTCCACCAGTTCGAGATCATGCCGAAGCCGCCGATCGAGCGTGCCGAGTCGACCCCGTGGCCGACCTACCCGCTGATGTACCGCGTGTCGTCGGCTCACGAAGAGGGCGGCGAGCGCGTCTTCTCGGTCAACACCGAACAGTTCCTCGGTGAGGACGGCAAGGTCACCGGTCTCAGGGCCCACGAGGTCGTCATGCGCGACGGACGCTTCGAGAAGGTCGAGGGTTCGGACTTCGAGCTCGAGGCCGACCTCGTGCTGCTCGCCATGGGCTTCGTCGGTCCCGAACGCGAGGATCTCCTCGACAAGATGGGCGTCGACTACGATCCCCGTGGGAACGTGAAGCGCGACAACAACTTCGCCGCCGTCGGGCAGCCGGGCGTCTTCGTCGCCGGTGACGCCGGTCGCGGACAGTCGCTCATCGTGTGGGCCATCGCCGAGGGCCGGTCAGCCGCTGCGGCCGCCGACAAGTTCCTCACCGGGGCGTCGGAGCTGCCCGCGCCGATCGTGCCGACGCAGGTCGCGCAGCGCTGACCGCGCGCCTCGCACAGAGCAGAACACAGAACTCCCGCTCGCCCGTTTCGGGGTGGGCGGGAGTTCTGCGTGTGAACGGTGACCGTGCTGGGTAGGTATCTCCCGCCCTACACTCGCCTCATCGCTGTCGGCCCTCACCGGCCAGTACGAAGGGAACGGACCATGCGTCGGATCGTCGCGACCATGTGCGCGCTGTTGTGTGCCGTCCTGGCCGGAGGAGGCCTCGCCGTCCCGAAAGCCGACGCCGCGCCGCGAGGATGCCCCGAGATCTACGTGCTCGCCGTGCCCGGAACGTGGTCCAACGGCGCCAGCCCGGGCCTGCTCGGTGAGGTCACCGCAGGGCTCGGACCGGAGACCCGCGTGCAGTACGTCGGATACGACGCCACCGCGTTCCCCTGGGAGAAGGCGATCTACGGCAAGTCGAAGGGGCAGGCCGTGGCCAACACCACGGGACTGGCCCTGCAGATGCTGCGTCGATGCCCGGGTACCCGGATCGCACTGGTCGGCTACAGCCAGGGCGCCGACGCCGCCGGGGACCTGGCCTCCGAGATCGGCACCGGACGTGCCGCCATCAGGCCGGGTCAGGTGGCGGGCGTCGTCCTGATCGCCGATCCGCGACGGTCCGAGCGCGACAATCTCGTCGGTCCGCCGCTGCGCGGGGAGGGAAGCGGCGGCCCTCGCGTCGACGGCATGGGCTGGGTCCTGCCGAGAGCGTTCACGATCTGTGAACCCGGGGATGTCTACTGCAACGTGCCTCGCGACTACTACGTGACGCGGATCGTCGGCTACCTCGCCGAGACCAGTGATCCGACGCCGAGCCAGATCGTCCAGTATCAGGCGGAGGCGGGCGCGATCCTCGCCGAACTGCTCACCCTCGGCGGACCCGGGGAGATCGTGCAGGAACTCGGCGACGACCGGGCCCGCGAACAGATCAGATCGTTCAACCGGTTCCTGCAGTCCGGGTCCCACGGCACCTACCGGGACTTCGAGGTTCGTCCCGGGGTGACCGCGGTGCAGTGGGCCAACAGGTTCCTCGCCGGACTCGCCTGAGCCGATGCCGGTCGGTCGACCTGCGCGGAAACCGGATGAATCGGACTTCCGACTAGAGTGGCTGCCGAGGCGGTCACCGTTGCCGGGGACCAGCCGACCGCCCCTCGGACAAACGGACTGATTCTTTGCCAACGCAGCTCGCCGCCGTACTCGCCCAGACCGACCCGTCTCAGGGTCACAGCGGCTTCATCGGCTGGATCCTCGACCTGATGGACACACTCGGCGAGTTGGGTGTGGGGGTCGCGATCCTCCTCGAGACCTTCCTGCCGCCCATCCCGTCCGAAGCGGTCCTTCCCGGCGCCGGGTTCCTCGCCTACGAGGGCCGCATGAACGTCTGGCTCGCCTGGGTGGCCGCGACCGTCGGGTCGCTCGTCGGCGCCTGGCTGTGGTACTGGATCGGTGCCGCCCTGGGTCGCGACCGCACCCGGCGGCTCGTCGGCCGGCTGCCGTTGCTCGACTACGACGACTTCGACAAGGCGGAGGAGTATTTCGTCCGTTGGGGCGGCATGGCGGTTCTCCTCGGCCGGTGCGTGCCGCTCGTGCGATCGTTCGTCTCGATCCCCGCGGGCATCGAGAAGATGCCGTTCTGGCGCTTCACCGCCTACACCGCGCTGGGTTCGGGGGTGTGGAACGCCCTGTGGATCGGGATCGGCTTCGGTTTCGGTCCGGCGATCGCCCCGGCGCTCGAACGCTGGAGCGGGGCGCTGTCCAACATCGTGATCGCGCTTCTCGTCCTCATGGTCGCCTGGTTCGTCGTGAAGCGGGTGCGTCGCCGGCGAGCGAGCACCGCCGGATAGGCGCGGCCGGCTTCGGTCGTTCAGAGTCTGTTGAGCACCCTGGTGATCTGATCCTCCACCGAACCCGCGAGCCGGTTGAAGGCGAGCTGCGCGAGCGGGTCGGCGAGCCGGGCACGGCCGTTGAAGGTGATGTGGGACCGGTACGTGAACGAGGTGCGCGTGGGTCCGTCCGGCGCGAACGACAGGTCGTCGACGCTGGTCGCGGTCTTGTTGCGACCGGTGAACACGACGTGGTCCGGGTCGTCGCGGGTGAGTTCGTAGGTCAGCGTCGTCGAAATCCCGTACAGCTTCGTCTCGTTGTGCCAGCGGGTGCCCAGCGCTATGGGGTCGGTGCCGATCTGCTCGCACTTCTGCGTTCCCGGATCCCACTCGACGGCGTTGGCGAAGTCGCGCATGTACGCGACCACTGTCTCGATGGGCTGTCTCACCGGGAAGGTCCGTGACACCTCGACCATGCGATCTCCTCCACTCAATACCGTGCCCGCCCACGCGCCGCGGGCTGACAGGGATTCGTCGAGCCGCACCCGACGGATTGCCCCGGGCGCTCGCCGAGACGCGTGCCGAGTCATACATGCAGGTGAGGGGCGCGTCGCTGACCGCGACGTAACGCTTCGCGTGGAATGATCGATCTAGCCGTCGTGTGCGGCACTCGCCACTTCGGGTTCCGGAGGTGCGGGATTCACACGTGTCGGCAGTCGCGGGGGACGTGGCGTAGGCCACGCAATAGTCCGGCGACACGATCCGGAACAGCCGCTACAGTAGAACAAAGTTCGAGTCCGTTGTAACGAATGTGAAGTATCAGGAAGTGATTGGTCATGAAGTTGGCTGACCCATTTCACCCACCCCGCCGGGGTTCCCTGCTGAACTCGCTGACCGGCGGGCGACTCGGGGGCCGTCGCGGTTCCACGACGATGTTCCCCGCTGAAGCGGAACGTCTGATCACCCCTGCCGAACTCCGACGATTCGGCGTCCGCACGTAGCGCCCTTCGAGGCTCAGGGAGCAGGAGGCTCGCTCCTCACGGAGCGGGTGTGCCAGTGGTTCGCGCCCTATCGGATCAAGGAGCGGGTAGGTCGTCGGTCCCGGAGACCACTCGTACGCTCATCCCGCCGACGGACACCACGTCGCCGATCGCCAGCTGCCGGCCCCGCCTGGTCTCCACCTCGTCGTTGACGCTGACCAGACCGTCGGCGATCACCTCTTTGGCCTCCGCGCCGGACTCGATCAGGTTGGCGAGTTTGAGGAATTGGCCGAGGCGGATGGACTCGTCCCGGATCGTCACGTCGTACACGGCTTCGATCATGCCGGTACCGGGCGGGCGGGGCCACCTCGGCCGGGCGCGCACCGGAGAACGGTCCGTGGAGACGATCTGAGCCGGACATGGCCGATCCGCGTGGACTGCCCGGACATACTCATGTTCCCGACTACCGTTTACGCATGGCCACCGACACCCCCCTCGCGCCGGTCGACCCCGAGAACCCCGATGAGCGTCACATCGGCACGTCGCGCGCACCCACCGCCGCCGATCGTCGATCCCTGGCGCTCCTCGACAAGATCAGGCGACCGACCGGGTTCGGTACCCGCGCTCCGCACATCGCCGGCACCGTTGTCGGTGTCCTCGCCGCCATCGCGTTGCTGTCCAGTCTCTTTCCGGCGATCCGGCATCTGATCCACGACCCGCGACGCTACGTCGACGACTACATCATCACCCTGCCCGACACCAGCTTCGCCTGGGCGTTCGTGCTGGCGCTCATCGCCGTCGCGCTCTCCGCACGCAAGCGGATCGCCTGGTGGATCAGTGTGGTCTACCTCGTGCTGTTCATGACGGCCAACGTTCTCTATCTGGTGCCGTCGCTCGAGGACGACCTCGGCGTCACGGCGTGGGACCGCACCAACATCTACCTCGGCCTGTTCATCGACGCTCTCGCGCTGATGTTCCTGCTGTCCACGTACCGGCAGTTCTACACGCGGGTCCGCAGGGGAGCGATCCCCGCGGCGTTCGGCACCCTCGTCGCCGGCCTGGTCATCGCGACGCTGCTGGGCTGGGCGCTCGTATGGGCGTTCCCGCACACGCTCACCCGTGGCGACCGGTTGCCCTATGCGTTCAACCGGGTGGTCGCCTTCGGCGCCATCGACCAAGACGCGTCGTTCGACGGCCGGCACACGCATCTCTTCGTCAACGGGTTGCTGGGATTGTTCGGGGCGCTGGCCTTGATCGCCGCGGCTATCGTGTTGTTCCGTTCGCAGCGGCTGCGCTGGCTCATCACCGCCGAGGACGAGGCACTCATCCGCGCTCTGATCGCGCGGTTCAACGACGACGATTCGCTCGCCTACTTCTCGACCCGTCGCGACAAGGCCGTCGTGTTCTCGCCCGACGGCCGCGCGGCCATCACCTACCGGGTGGAGGTCGGCGTCGGACTGGCAGGCGGTGACCCGATCGGCGACCCCGAGTCGTGGCCCGACGCCATCGCCGAATTCCTCACGCTCTGCGAGAAATACGGATGGCATCCGGCGTCGATGGGGTCGAGCCCACGTGGCGCGGCGGCATTCGACGCCGCCGGTTTCGTCTCCCTCAACATCGGTGACGAGGCCATCCTCCACACGCGTGAGTTCAGCCTCAGCGGGCCCGCGATGAAGGCGGTGCGCCAGGCCGTGACACGCACCCGGCGTGCCGGGGTCGATGTCCGCATCAGGCGGCACTCCGAGATCGGTGACACCGAGATGGCGCAGATCGTCGCGCGGGCCGATGACTGGCGCGACACCGACGAGGAACGCGGCTTCGCTATGGCGCTCTCGCGCATCGGCGATCCCGCGGACGGCGACTGCCTGCTGGTCGAGGCGGTGATGGACGAAGGCGCTCCCGACGAGAGGGTCGTCGGGATGCTGTCCTTCGTGCCGTGGGGGCGCCGTGGGGTCTCGCTCGACCTGATGCGTCGCGACCGGCACGGGCCGAACGGCGTCGTGGAGACGATGGTCGCCGAATTGTGCCGCGACTCCGAACAGTTGGGCATCACCGAGGTATCCCTGAACTTCGCCGCATTCCGGGCGTTCTTCGAGCAGGGGCCCCAGATCGGTGCCGGACCCGTGATGAGGATGGGTTACTCGGTGCTGATGTTCGGCTCGCGGTTCTTCCAGATGGAGTCGCTGTACAAGTCGAATGCGAAGTATCTGCCGGACTGGCAGTCGCGCTACCTGTGCTTCGAGGACAGCCGAATCCTGCCCCGGGTGGGCCTGGCCGCGATCGTGACCGAGGGCTTCATCACGCTGCCGCGCTTCGGCCGGGCCAAGCACTACACGCAAGGCCAGCCGTCGATCCCGCCCGGTGTCGACGCCCCCGCCCTCATCGCCGAACTCGACGCCGAGGCGGCCACCCCGGAGGGTGCGGTCGTCCACCGTCCGGAGCAGGTCCGCGTCCGGCTCGAGAAGATGGACCGGCTCGTCGAACGGGGCTTCGATCCGTACCCGCCGGCCGACCGGCCCACGCACACGATCGCGCAGGCCAAGGCCGAACCCGAAGGGACCGTCGTCACCGTCGCCGGCCGCGTCACGCGGCTTCGCGACTTCGGCAAGGTGGTGTTCGCCGACGTGCACGACTGGTCCGGCGAGGTCCAGGTCCTCGTCGAGGATTCCCGCGTGATCCCGGGAACTCCCGACTTCGGCACCGACGTCGACCTCGGTGACCTGATCCAGGCGCGCGGCGTCGTGGGCACCAGCCGCAAGGGCGAGCTGTCGATCCTGATCGACGCCTGGCGGATCAACGGCAAGTGCCTGCGCCCGCTGCCCGACAAGTGGGCCGGCCTCACCGATCCGGAAGCGCGTGTCCGCCAGCGCTACGTCGACCTGGCCATCAACGAGCAGACCCGGGCATCACTCGCGACGCGCAGCCTCGTCGTGAAGTCGTTGCGCGACTTCCTCTCCGCGCGTGGGTATCTGGAGGTCGAGACACCGATCCTCCAACAGATCCACGGCGGCGCCAACGCAACCCCGTTCCAGACGCACATCAACGCCTACAACCTCGACCTGTACCTGCGCATCGCGCCGGAGCTCTACCTCAAACGACTCTGCGTCGGCGGTGTGGAGAAGGTCTTCGAGATCGGCCGCAACTTCCGCAACGAGGGCGTGGACTTCAGTCACAACCCGGAGTTCACCAGCCTCGAAGCCTATGAGGCGCACAGTGATTACCTCAAGATGCTCGACCTCACCCGCGAGATGATCCAGCACGCGGCGACCGCCGCCTACGGGGAACCGGTCATCGTGCGGACCGACGCCGACGGAAACGAAGAGCGCGTGGACATCTCGGGGGAGTGGCCGGTCAAGACCGTCCACCAGGTGGTGTCCGAAGGGGCGGGGGAGGAGATCACCCCCGAGACCCCCGTCGAGGTCTTGCGCGCCGTGTGCGATCGCCTCGAGATCAACCACCGGCCGGACTGGGACGCCGGGCAGATCGTGCTGGAACTCTACGAGCACCTCGGCGAGGACCGCACGACGTTCCCGACCTTCTACATCGACTTCCCGACGTCGACATCGCCCCTCACACGCGCGCACCGGAGCAAGCCGGGCGTCGCCGAGCGGTGGGATCTCGTGGCCTGGGGCGTCGAACTGGGCACTGCCTACACCGAGCTCACCGATCCGGTGGAGCAGCGCAAGCGCCTCACCGAGCAGTCGATCCTGGCGGCCGACGGCGACCCCGAGGCCATGGAACTCGACGAGGACTTCCTACAGGCGCTCGAGTACGCGATGCCGCCGACGGGCGGTCTCGGCGTCGGCGTCGACCGGGTCGTCATGCTCATCACCGGACAGTCGATCCGTGAGTCGCTGGCGTTCCCGCTCGCGAAACCACAGGACGCCTGACCGGAGGAAAACCCGGCTGTCTCGCTGCCGTACATCGGCAAGACATCGTGTGCATACGCACTGTACAGTCACGCCGTGTGCACTTGTCGGACATAACCCGTCCGGGGGACCGCCTGTCATCCGCTTGAGCTACACGTGGTCACGATCTGTAACGGTGGGATCGGGTCGAACGACCTAGTAATCAACCCCCTACGTCTGACGAGAGGTGCCCGGAATGGTCGTCGAAGAGCTGCGCAGCACCTGAACCCGTGGCGCCGAGGGAGAGCGACGCAACCGCGAGAGCGGACCACGGGGGCGGGGGTGAATCGCAGCTCTTGCGCGATCTTCTGGTGTCCGTCGCCGGAGGAGACCGCGCATCGTTCACGCGTCTCTATGATCTGACCAGTTCCCGCATCTACGGGCTCGCCGTCCGGGTGGTCCGTGACCGGCACTACGCCGAAGAGGTGGTCCAGGAGGCCTACCTGCAGTACTGGCAGCGGGCCGCCGACTACGAACCCGCTCGCGGGTCGGTCATCACCTGGATGATGACGATCGCGCACCGCCGCGCCGTCGACCGGGTCCGCTCCGAGAACATGCAGACCGAGCGGATGTCGGAGTACGGCGCTCGGAACGCGGAACCCGAAGGTGCGCAGAATATTCCGCTCGAAGAAGTCGTCCGGGCGGCGGAGGTGAGCGCGGTGCGCACCTGCCTCGGACACCTCACCGACCTGCAGCGCGGGAGCCTCGAGATGTCGTACTTCGGCGGGCTCACCTATCCCGAGGTGGCGGCGCGCACCGACACACCGCTCCCCACCACGAAGTCCCGGATCCGGGACGGGTTGCGCCGGCTGCGGATCTGCCTGGACTCGCACGACGATCGCTGACCAGGCTCGTCGGTGGCGTCCGGTCGCATCGTCCGCCGACGCTGCCGGGTCCCTCCGGGCACACTGGACGAGTGCGCGAGAGGATGCCCGACGAGGGCCCGGACACACCCGGCACGGTCGTGACGGTGGGGGAGCATCGTCTCCACGTGCTCGACGAGGGTTCGGGGCCGCCTCTGCTCCTGATGGCGGCGCTCGGGAGCAACTGGTTCGACCTCGATCCGCTGGTCGCGCGGCTGTCCTCGTCGTGGCGGGTCCTTCGCTACGATCGCCCGGGCTACGGGCTGTCCGATCCCATCGGCCGGGGCCACCATCCCTCGCTGCTGGGCGAGGTGGAACGGATGGCCGCCGTCCTCGATGCGCGTGGCGTCGACGAACCGGTTGTGGTCGTGGGTCATTCGCTGGCGTCGCTGTACGTGGAGGCGTTCGCGCGGCGATATCCCGAACGGACGGCGGGTGTGGTCGTGCTCGACGGGTCGTTCGTGCTGCTCCCGTGGCGGCTCGTCCCGCTCTCGTTCCGGGTCGGCAACGCCCATCGGGTGGTTGGTGCGGCGCGTGCGGTGACGAGTCGCGTCGGTATCCGCCGCTGGCCGAGTTTCCAGGTGTGGAGCCGCGTGGTGCCGGCGCCCCCGGAGGGCCGCGGGGAGCAGCAGCGCCGGTGGAGCACCCACGTGTTCGGGCAGCCGCCGTATCTGCTCGCGCTCCTCGTCGAGAACGCCGCCTTCGGGTCGATGAACCAGACACTGCGGAGTCTGCGACGGTCCGCGCCGATGCCCGACGCCCCGGTGATCGTCGTCGTGGCGTCGTCGAGGCTTCCGGGGTGGCGCGAGTTGTGGGAATGGAAGCAACGGCGATACGCCGAGGTGCTCGGCGCGCGCGAGATCGCCGTTCTCCCGCGGGCGAGGCATTTCCTGGTCTCCGAGCGCCCGGATGACGTCGCCGAGATCATCCGTGGGGTCCGATCGATCCCTACCCGCGAGTAACCAGCTACTTGCGGTTACACCTAAACTGTTCGGCATGAGCGAGCTGACCTTCACCCCGACGGCCGACCTCGTCGACGAGATCGGTGCCGATGTCCGTAGCTGCGACACCCAGTTCACGCAGTACGGCGGCAACCGGGAATTCGTCGGACGGGTGTCGACGGTCAGATGCTTCCAGGACAACGCCCTGCTGAAGTCGGTTCTCGGTGAGTCCAACCCCGGCGGGGTGCTCGTCGTCGACGGCGACGCGTCGGTACACACCGCGCTGGTGGGCGACCTGATCGCCGAACTCGGCCGGTCCAACGGCTGGGTGGGGATCATCGTCAACGGCGCCATCCGCGACGCCAAGACCATCGGTGGGATGGAGATCGGGGTCAAGGCCCTGGGCACCAACCCGCGCAAATCGACCAAGACCGGCGCCGGTGAGCGCGACGTCCCGCTGAGCATCGGCGGTGAGACGTTCACCCCCGGCGACATCGTCTACTCCGACGACGACGGCATCGTGCTCGTCGCGCCGGAACCACAGTAGGCCGACACCGGGCAGAACCCCGATCGCCGGAAACGGCGATCGCCATCGAAGAGAACACCGGACACCCGACAGCGCTAGGGAGCACCGCCATGCCGAAGCCCACCGCAGACTATTTCGCCCGCCTGGGTGCGCTCGTCGCCATCGACGACGCCGCGAGTCGTCCCACGCGCCCCGTCCTCGAGGCGTTCAGCGGGACGGAGATGGCGACCATTCCCGTCGCCACCGCCGAGGATCTCGAGGTGGCGGTCGCCCGTGCCCGCCAGGCACAGCAGGGGTGGGCGGCCCGCACGCCGGCCGACCGCGCCGCGATCATCGATCGGTTCTCCGAGCTGGTCCACCGCAACGCGGCGTCGCTGATGGACATCGCGCAGGCCGAGACCGGCAAGGCGCGCATCTACGCGCAAGAAGAGGTCATCGACGTCGCGATCACCGCGCGGCACTACGCGACGAACGGACCCAAGCTGCTCGCCGACCGCAAGGTCAAGGGCATGCTGCCGGGTGCGACCAGCGTCCGTGTGCGCTACCTGCCCAAGGGCGTGGTCGGCATCATCAGCCCGTGGAACTACCCGCTGACACTGGCCGTGTCCGATGCGGTGGCGGCGCTCATCGCCGGCAACGGCGTGGTCATCAAGCCGGACAGCCAGACCCCGTACTGCGCACTGGCCCTGGCCGAGTTGCTGTACGAGGCGGGCCTGCCGCGCGAGCTGTACGCCGTGGTGCCCGGCCCGGGCGGGGTTGTCGGACAGGCGATCATGGCCACCACCGACTATGTGATGTTCACCGGCTCCTCGGAGACCGGGGCGACCCTCGCCGAGCAGGCGGGGCGTCGGCTCATCGGTTTCTCGGCGGAGCTCGGCGGCAAGAACCCGATGGTCGTCACCGCGAGTGCGGACATCGCCAACGCCGTCCGGGGTGCGGCGCGCGCGTCGTTCTCCAACTCCGGGCAGCTGTGCATCTCGATCGAACGGATCTACGTCGACAAGAAGATCGCCGACGACTTCGCCGAGCGGTTCGCCGCCCATGTGTCGACGATGAAGCTGTCGGCCTCCTACGATTTCAGCGCCGACATGGGCTCGCTGGCCTCGGCCGCCCAGGTCGACACCGCCGAGGCGCACGTCGAGGATGCGGTCGCCAAGGGCGCGAAGGTGCTGGCCGGCGGGAAACGACGAGCCGACCTGGGCCCCTTCTTCTTCGAGCCGACGGTCCTCACCGACGTCACCGACGACATGGTGTGTTTCGGGAACGAGACCTTCGGACCCGTCGTCTCCGTCTACCCCGTCGACTCCACCGACGAGGCGATCAAACTCGCCAACGACACCGACTACGGCCTCAACGCGAGCGTCTTCGCCGGTAGCAGCGCTGAGGCGCAGGAGGTCGCCGAGCAACTCCGGGCCGGGACGGTGAACATCAACGAGGGCTATGCGGCGGCGTGGGCGTCGACGGCGGCCCCGATGGGTGGCATGGGCATCTCCGGGGTGGGACGCCGCCACGGCGACGAGGGCCTGCTGAAGTACACCGAGCCGCAGACCATCGCCGAACAGCGCTTCATCGGCATCGACCGCATGCCGGTGGTCCCGACGAACATCTACCGCGCCATCACCCCGGCCGCTGTCCGCGCGCTGAAGTACCTGCCCGGCCGTTAGCGCCCGGCGGCGCCTCCCGCCCCCCGAGTGAGCCGATTGTCCTGCCCGATCGGTGTGAGCGTGGTTACGGTAGCCCCGTGACCCGGAGCCCCCGCATGCGCAGAGACCCCGTGACCCGATCCCGCCGGACGCGTCTGGGGGTGCTGACCGCGGCAGTGTCGGCAGCCCTCGTCGGGACGCTGGTGTCCGCGCCCGCCGCCGATGCGGCACCGGCCCTCCAGGTGACGACCGTCGCCGACGGGCTGAGCATCCCGTGGGGCGTCGTGGTCGCTCCCGACGGGACCGTGTTGACCGGCGAGCGGTCGGGACGGTTCGTCGCGGTGCGCCCGGGAGGACAACGCGTGAACGTCCGCGCCGACCTGTCGCGCATCTTCGCCGAAGGCGAGTCGGGGCTGATGGGACTCGCCATCGATCCGCGTTTCGCACAGACCCGCCGCGTGTACTCCTGCCAGGCGGAGGCGACCGTGCCCGGTGCTCCGGGTGCGCCAGGGTCGTTGTCGAACATCCCGATCGAGTTCCCGCAGACCGGGCAGACCATCAAGGTCGTGTCCTGGCGGGTCGGCTCCGACTGGACCCAGATGGCCCGCGAACGCACGGTGCTGAGCGGGATTCCGGTCAACTCGTCGGGACGCCACGGCGGTTGCGGGCTGGCGGCGACCGCCGACGGTCTGTGGATCGGAACCGGCGACAACGCCACTCCGTGGATTCCGCAGTCTCGTACCTCGCTGGGCGGCAAGGTGTTGCACATCAGGCTCGACGGCACCCCGGCTCCGGGCAATCCGAACCCGCGGAGTCCGATCTACAGCCTCGGGCACCGCAACGTCCAGGGCGTTGCCGTCCAGCCCGGCACGGGCCGCGTGTACGCCATCGAGCAGGGGACGACCCGCGACGACGAGCTCAACCGCATCGTCGCCGGGGGCAACTACGGGTACAAACCCGATCGTCTGCCGGTGATCTACGACGAATCGGTGCCGATGACCGATCCGGTCCGGGTCCCGGGTGCGATCGGCCCGGTGTGGAGCTCGGGCGACACGACGATAGCCCTGCCGGGCATCGCCTTCCTGCCCGAGACCGGCTGGGGCGCGTACAGCGGCGGTCTCGTGCTCACGGCACTCAAGGGCAAGCGACTGGTGTTCATGAAGCTCTCCGACGACGGGCGACGCGTGGTCTCGGAGACCGAGGCCTTGAAGGACGCGCACGGCCGCCTGCGCGGGGTGGCCGTCGCGCCCGACGGCTCACTCGTCCTGACGACCAGCGACGGCGAAGGTTCGGATCGCATCCTGCGTGTGCGCTGGAACGGCTGAGGCATGTGCGACGACGCGATCGTCGAGCACGTACACGAGGAAGCGCGCCGGATGTCTCGTCGTACGGCACTGCGGGTGGCTGCCGGGGTGGCGACGGGGATCTCGGCCTCGGTGGCCGCGGGAGCCGGACTGGCAGCTCCCTCTCGCGGAGCGCCGGGTGACGCATCGGCCGGGCGGATCGTCGACCTCACCCACACACTCTCACCGACGTTCCCGGTGTGGCCGGGCAACCCGCCGATGGTCACCGTGCCGACATCCCGTGTGCGGGCGGGGAATTCGGGCTTCGCGACCAACTGGGTCTCGTTCGCCGAGCACACCGGCACCCATGTCGATGCGCCCGCCCACAAGATCGGGGGCGGGATCACCGTCGACCGCATCGATCCGGCCGACCTCGTAGCGCCTCTCGCGGTGATCAGTATCGAGTCCAGGGCACGCCGAGACCGGCGGGCCGAGTTGACCGAACGCGATGTCGAGGACTGGGAGTCGAGACACGGGCGGATTCCCCGCGGCGCGCTGGTCGCGCTGCACACCGGGTGGCAGCCGCGAACCGGTGGCGCGGACGCCGCTGGTTACTCATCCGCCGCGGTCGGCATGCTCGTGACCGAGCGGGGAGTGGTGGCCATCGGGACCGACACGCTCAGCGTCGACGTCCGCGGCGCCACCGGTGCCCACACCGCGATCCTCGGCAGCGGGCGGTACGCCGTCGAGGCGATGGCGAACCTGGAAGCGGTTCCGCCGCAGGGCTCGACCGTGATCGTCGGCGCCCCGAGGTTCGCCGGCGGAACCGGCGGTCCGGCGCGCGTACTCGCAATGGTGTGAACGGTCCACGTGTGAACGGATACGAAAGGTCATCGATGACGACACGCCTCACCCGGTTCGATCGCGGGCCCTTCACCTTCGATGTCACCGATGCGGGGCCGGCCGACGGTGAACCGATCGTACTGCTGCACGGGTTCCCCCAGCGGGCCTCGTGCTGGGAGCTGGTCGCGCCGACGTTGCACCACAACGGGTTCCGGACGCTGGCACCGGACCAGCGCGGCTATTCGCCCGGCGCCCGGCCCACACGGAGACGTGACTACGTCCAGGGGGAGCTCGCGGCCGACGTGGTCGCCCTGCTCGACGCCGCCGGCATCGGACGAGCTCACATCGTCGGCCATGACTGGGGTGCGATCGTCGGGTGGACGGTCGCGGCGAACCATCCCGACCGGGTCGCAACGCTCACCGCGTTGTCCGTGCCCCACCCCGGGGCGTTCCTGCGCGCCATGCCCCACGGCCAGATCTTCCGCTCCTGGTACATGGCCGCATTCCAGGTCCCGGTGCTGCCCGAGAAACTCCTCGGCGCGGCGATGCGGACGCAGCCGGATTTCGGTGAGCGGATGGGACTCCCGCAACCGTTCGCGTCGCGGGTCGCGACCGAGATCGGCGACTCCGGCGCACTGCCCGGCGCGCTGGGGTGGTACCGCGCGATGTTCCTGCCGGACAAGCGAAGCACGCCACGACCGGTGCGGGTCCCGACCACGTTCGTGTGGGGCGACGCCGACATCGCGATCGGCCCGGCCGCGGCCCGGTTGTGCTCGGGCTGGGTCGAGGCGAACTACGAGTTCATCGTGCTGCCCGGCGCCGACCACTGGTTACCGGAGGCCCACCCCGACGACGTCGCGGCGGCGATCCTCGCCCGCGTCACCGACCATCGGACGCGAACCGGCTCGGATGCAACGGATTCGACCCCGGCCCACGGTACGGACACCGCGTCACCGGCCGGCGGTCCGTCAGCGCAGGATTCGGCGTAACACGACGAAGACGATCAGGGCGACCGCGGCCGCCAGCCCCGCGAATGCGGGCGTCAGATTGGTGGTCGGGGGTTCGGTCGGGGAGCCCGAGCGCAACTGAGCGAAAGTCGCACGGGCGGCGTCGGATTCGGCGACCACGTCGACCGGCGGGTGTGCGGGCTCAGACGTCGGTGCGGGCGGCGTGGCGGCCGGAGCCGTGGAGGCCGGCTCCGGGGAGCGGGTCACCGGCAGACTCGACGATGACACCGGGGCCGACACCTGCGGCGCCTCGGGTTCGGGAGTCGGCGCCTGCGTTTCCGGCACGGGCGGGGCCGACTTCGGTGGTGCCTTCTTCGCCGGCGCCTTCTTGGCCGTCGACTTCTTCGCCGGTGCGACGCCGGCTGCCTTCTTCGCCGGGCTCTTCTTGGCCGGCGCCTTGGTCGGGGATGTCTTCTTCGCGGCCTTCTTCGGCGGGAGCTTGTCGCCGCCCGACTCCGCGGCCGCTGTCTCCGGCGTGGCTTTCTTCGCCGGCGTCTTCTCGGCCGCCTTCTTCGCTACCGGCTTCTCGGGTGAGGGTGCCGAGGCCGGCGCGTCGGCGTTCGGATCGCCAGGTGTGGCGATCGGGAACAGTGCCTGCTCGTCGCGGTTCGGGTCACCGCCGGACGGCGTGACATTCGGATCCGGCTCGGTCATACGGTGCTCCCTCGCAAGTGTCCGGCATGCGCTCGGCGACTGCTCCGCCGCGCGGCCCGTTCGGGCCCATCCTAGTGGGTCGGCACCCTCACCCGACGAGGGTCGTGGCCCCTGGGCGGTGCCTGCAGAGCCCGCAGGGGACTCGCGTCAGGAACGGACGCCGAGCCGGGCGAGGATGTCGGCGTCGACCGCTTCGAGCTCGTCGGCGATGGACTTGTGGGCGGTGCGGCGCTGACCGGCCGACATCGTCTCGGCGGTCTGCACCGCGATGTCGAGGTTGTCGAGGCGCTTGGTCATCGCCGCGACGAAGTCCTTGGCATCGGCACTGGTGTCCTGCGCGACGACCTTCTCCAGGGCAGTGCGGGTGGTGGCGATCCGTGCGGACAGGCTGGCGCCGTGACCGCTGAACTGGCGCAACACTTCCGGTGAGACCCCCGCGCGGTTGGCCTGCAGCGTCGAGAGCTGCTCACGTCCGGCGACTGCGGCCCGGTAGACGACCGGTGCGGCGATCGGTGCCACGAGCCGCGCGACGGTGAGGTAGCGCTTCACGCTGGCCGGGCTGAGCGCCTTCGCGTCGGCAGCTGCTTGCGCCTCGACGGCGAACTTCTTCGCCTCGGCCTTGCTCACCTTCGTCTGGGACTTGGCGAGCTGCTTGGCGGTCTTGCGCTCGGCCTTCATCTCCTTCTTGAAGTACTTGTGCTCGTTCTTGCGACGAGCCTTCTGCTCCTTGCGCCGCGACTTGGCATCGAACTTCGCCTCCAGCTTGGCTTTCGCCTTGAGAGCCTTGGCCTCTGCCTTGCGCTGCGCACGAGTCGTACCGTCGGAGGAGAACAATCCCATCGAATGCCCTTTCGCTGCTGCCGAGTAGACCGCAGTCGACCCCCGGCCCGCTCCCGTTCCGCTCCCGGCGCCGGTCGACCGGCTGGCTCGCCCGCCCACGGCGCCGCACTTCTGTGGCCCCGCTCGCTTCGCTCCCGGCGTCAGGTGCGCGTGATAACAAGTACAAGCATGACATGTGGTTGTATCCGACCACGTGTCTCCTCCGCTCGAGCCCAGAAAGGGATGGCGTGGCCCCTGTCGTGTTGTCGCCGCGCGACCTCGCTGGTTGCGAGCACCGAGTGGCTCTCGACTTCGCCCACAGCAGACGTCCTGCCGAGGAGCCCGACCCGCCGGGTGTGCAGCGTCGTAAGGAGGCCGCCGCCGATCACCGCGCCGCGGTCCGCGAACTGCTTCGCGGCGTGCACAGCGACCAGCCCGGCGTGTTCGTGGTCGTCGACCCCGACGCGAGCGCATCGGACCGCGTCGCGGCGACGCTTCGAGCCTGCGACGACGGTGCCGAGTGGATCTGGAACGCGACGCTCCCCGTCGACGAGGTGCACGGGCGGCGCGGCCACTCCGAGCTGCTGGTCCGGGTCGGCGAGGGATACGTCCCGGTCATCGTCGTCAACCACCGCGTCAGCCAGCCGGCGAAGTCGGCTCCGGACCCGGACGGACGTCCGGCCACCCTGGTGACCAGTCCGTTCTGGACGTGGGCGCCGAGTCCCGATCCCTATCGGACCGGCCGGCCGAATCGTCGGGACAACCTCCGGCTGGCACAGTTGACCGCCATGCTCGTCGAGCTCGGCAGGGCGTCGTCGACCGACTCGGCGGATCTGCGCGGCGGCGTGATCGGCGTGGACGCCGACTGCATCGTCGTCCTGGACACCGGAGCCATGCTCGAGGACTACTCGGCGATCCTCGAGCGCCGGCTCGCGGTCGCGGCGGGGGAGATCCCGACCGAGCCCCGCCGGATCAGCGAATGCCGCTCGTGTCCGTGGTGGGTTCGCTGCGGACCCGAGTTGGAGGAGAAGCGCGACGTCAGTCTCGTGGCGACCGGCAACCAGGGAGCGGTGCTGATCGACGCGGGGATCACGACGATCGATCAGCTCGCCGCGCAGCGCGGGGCACCGCCGGAGGGATGGCCGGGCGGAGTCCGGTTCGGGGACGCGATCATCAATGCGATCGCCTGGCTCACAGGCACCGAGCTCGTGCGTCGCGTCGACTCGCCCCGGGTCCACCGCGCGGATGTCGAGATCGACGTCGACATGGAGAGCTACGGCGAGCACGGCGCGTATCTGTGGGGAACACTGCTCACGGACACCACCGATGAGTCGGTGCCCGTCGAGTATCGCCCGTTCGTCACCTGGGATCCGCTGCCCACCCGCGACGAGGCACGGTCCTTCGCCGAGTTCTGGGGTTGGCTGATGGCGCAACGGGATGCTGCGCGAGACGCCGGCAAGACGTTCGCGGCCTACTGCTACTCCCAACAGGCGGAGAACCGGTGGCTTCTGGGGTCGGCCGACCGCTTCGCGGGTGAACCGGGCATCCCCGCTCGTGCCGAGGTCCAGGCCTTCATCGGATCGTCGGAATGGGTGGACATCTACGAGGCCGTCGGCGAGAACTTCATCTGTCCCCGCGGCAAAGGACTGAAACGGGTGGCGCCGGTGGCAGGATTCTCCTGGCGCGACGACGACGCGAGCGGGGAGGCGTCGATGGAGTGGTACCGGGCGGCCGTTGCGCTCGGCGGTGGACGTCCCGACGATGGCCAGCGTCAGCGCCTTCTCGAGTACAACGAAGACGATGTGCGCGCCACCAAGGTCCTGCGCGAGTGGATGTCCGACGGCGCGGCCGCGCAGGTGCCCCACGAGCGGGATCTACTCGAATGGTCACCCGTTGCGCCGGCTCCGGCCCGGGCTGCCGTCGACACCGGCGGACACCACCGGGGCTGAACCGAGAACGAACCGGCCGGGAACGAACCAGCAGGGAACGAACCAGCAGGGAACGAACCAGCAGGGAACGACTCAGGGACGCATCGACCGTAACGAGTCGAGGAACGACCCGCTGCCGAACAGGGCGACGGCACCCAGCAGGAGCAGCGCGCCCGGCGCCACCCCGAGGACGAACTTCCGCACCGACGTCAACGTCGAACCATCCGAAGTACCGGTCGACGCCTGAGGTGGACCCGCCGGCGGTTCCTGCGCACCGGCGACCGTCTGCGAATCGTCGGTGTCGTCGGAAGAAGGGCGGTCGGCCCTCGACTCGCCCGCCGGACCCGAGGACGGAGGCGTTCCGGACGACTCCGCGGACCCGCCGCCGCTCGGTGGCGCAACCGACGGCACGTCGCCGCTCGCGGGCCCGGATTCCGCGGGTGCCCCTGCTGGATCGGACCCGCCTGCGTCGTCGTCGGAGGTCGGCGTGGCGGCCTCCGGCTCGCGGGTGCGGCTGACGGTGACGCCGCCCTCGCCGTCGCTCCCGGACGAGGTCTGCGGCTCGGTGCTCGTGGGCTCGGTGCTCGTCGGGTCCGGATCGTCGGTCGTCGTTGTTGTCGTCGTGTCGCTGGTCTCGGTCGTTTCGCTGGTCTCGCTGGTCTCGGTCGTCTCGGTGGTCTCCGTCGTCGGGTCCGATGTGCCGGTCGTCGGCGTCGGTCCGCACTCGCATCCCGAGGGGAACGACGGCAACGAGGGCTCGTCGGTGTCTTCGGGATCGGTGGTCTCGGGATCATCCGTGGTCGCCGAGCCGCCGGGTTCGTCGGTGTCGGTGGAGTCCTCGTCGTCGGTGGCGTCGACGTCGGTGTCCGCATCGGTGTCCGTGTCGGTGTCGGCATCCGTGTCGGCGGAACCGGCCGAGTCGGACCCGGACGCGCCGGGGTCCGACGGCGCGGGCGACGCGACACCGGGCGCCAGAGCGATGAAAGCGATCGCGGCGATGACGACCAAGAGGACGGCGAGGCCGCGTGGCCTGCTGCCGGCATTGGGGCCGGAAGGGAGACGGTGGGTCATGGCGTCAGGCGTACAGTCGATGGGGACAGAGAGCGCCGCCGACACTGCGGGGCAGACCGCCGCCCGCTCCGGGTCGGAGCCAGATGTTCACCCGCCGGATCCGTGTCTGCAACCCATGACCCCCAAGAATGTGAAGAACGCCACACTATCGATCGTTACACCATCTTCACAGGTGATACGCGCCGAGTGCGGCGGTCCGGTACTTTCTGATCGTACCGATCGTTGCAATGGCCGTGTACAGCGGGCTTTAATGCTTGCAAATTCAAATTTTGCATTTCGGAGAAGAGTGTCATGACTTCAGGAGGGGCGGAGAAGCCTATGGGCGACACCGGACGCACTGACACCGATCGTTCGAAGACCACGGACACGGATGCTCTCGACCCCGGGCTCTTCGCCCGGCGGCTCGAAGAGCTGTTCCGCACTGTTCCGGGGCCGAACGGCCGGGCGTACAGCGCGAAAGCGATCGCGGCACGATCGACCGAACGGGGATTCCGGCTGGGCGAGTCGTATCTGAGCCAGTTGCGATCGGGGAAGGCCAAGTCCCCGTCGTTCCGCACGGTCGAGGGCATCGCGGCCGCTTTCGGGGTCGACGTGCACTATTTCCTCGAGGATCGGGCGGCGCAGCGCACCCGCGACGAGATCGACCTGATGCGGTTGCAGGCCGACACGAACGTCCAACTGGCGGCATTCCGTCTGGCCGGGCTGTCGAGTGACTCGGTCACGGTGGTCAACGAGCTGATCAAGGTGCTGCGTGAGCAGCAGGGCCTGCCCAAGGACCCGCCGGACGTCATCGCGGCCGGCCTGAGTGACAGCAAGCCGTCGGCCGATTCGCGCCTGCGCGTCGTCGGGGACAACAGCGACGACTGACCGCGACCGAGGCGTTCGCGGAGCCTGATCAGTCCGGACCGAGGGGTGTCGGCCCGGACGGGCCCGAGAGGTCGATCGCCGTGGGTGGGTCGCGGCGCCGACGGCGCTCGTGCTTCGATGAGGCCATGCGTCGATCAGAGCGCGCATTGCGTGCATTGTGCCGCACCACGTTGAAGGGGCTGGATCTCGATCTGCCCCTCGACGTCACTCAACTGTGCGACCGATACGGCGAGCGTCGCGGCCGGCCGATCCGGCTGATCGCGCATCCCTTGCCCGCCGGTGTGCCCAACGGCATCTGGTTGGCTGCCTCCGACGCGGACTACTTCTTCCACCAGGCCGAGACGTCCCGGCTGCACCGCGACCAGATCGTCATCCACGAGTTCGGACATCTGGTCGCCGGCCACCAGGTCCTGGGGGAGGCCTCGGCCCAGGGCATCGCCGCTCTGAGCCAGGACGAGTCCTCGGCCGCGCTACGGCGCACGTGCTATTCCGACGACGCGGAGTGGGAAGCCGAGATGCTGGCGTCGTTGATCCTCGGCTGGGCCGAGGACGCCAGCACCGGCGTCGGGAGCACCGCCGCGCACGACGAACTGCGCGGCCTGCAGCGCCTGCTCGGCGGCCACCGGGGATGGTTGTGACATGCCGGCCGGTTGCGACCGCGGTGAGAATGTGAGTCCCTGTTGGGCGTGATCACTGTCGCGGGCGGGGGCCCGACGGTCCATCCGGTGTCGTGGGGCGTCCCTGCATCCGAGGTCCAGACGTCGTCGGTCGATCTGGCGTCGGGTGTGGACGTCGGGATCGGCGCGGTCAATGCGGTCGCCGCGGTCGTCTTCGCCTTCGCGTTCTGCTGGCGTCTCGATCAGATCCGGCGCGCCGGGTGGGGGCTGCAGCCGTTGGCGATGATGGTTGCCGTCGCGGCGCTGACCCTTGCGTTCGTCGTCGTCGACGACTCGGTTGCCGACGTGCTGAACGAGGTCGGGTTCGCCGGCCTGTCCAGGGTGGCGTTCTACGCACTCCTCGCGATCGGGGTCGCGGCGCTCGTGGTGGTGTTCTTCTTCCCCGGACAGGTCACGCGCGAACGTCGGGCCGGGTGGGAGGCGTTGCCGCTCGTGATGGCCCTCGTCGGTCTGCAGGTGACCATGCTGGTCATCCCGGTGGAGATCCGCACCGCGACGATCGACGAATGGACCGTTCAGAACTGGGGTTTCGCGCTCTTCATGCTGATCGCCAGCGGCTACCTGACCTACGGTTTCATCGCGTGCGTCAACAGTGTCCGCAAGTTCTACGTCACGGCGGACGGCTATCTCCGTGTGTCTCTTGGTCTTTTGATGACCGGCCTGACGTGTCTTGCGATCGGCGCCGTGTGCCAGGTCGTGTTCGTGGTCGTGTCCGCGACGAATGTCGTTCGGTCCCCGTGGCTTCTGACGACGAACCGGGTCGTCGCCGTCGTCGGTGTCGTCGCGTTCCTGATGGGGATCAGCTACCCGATGGTCTACGCGCGGATACAGACGGTCGCCGCCAACCGGCGCCGTCGACGGCTCGACACCGAACTGCTGCCCCTGTGGCGACTGGTGACCGACGCGGTCCCGGAAGTGGTGCTACCCGACGCCGGGCGACTGGCGCCGACCACACGTCTGCATCGGCGCGTCGTCGAGACCCGGGACGCGTTGACCCAGTTGAGTCCTCGGATTCCGGCGGTGTTCTCCTATGCCGAACCGGAGGTGCAGGCGCGGCTGTTGCGCGCTGCCGTCGCCGAGCACGATCCGCGGGACGGCACCGGCGGCGCCGTCCGAGACCTGGCCCCGGCAGAGGGCGACGGACTCGAGGCCGACGCCGCTCCACTGGTCAGGCTGGCCCGCGCAGTGGTGGCGCAGCGGGATGTCGAGGAACCGGCCGACCGGTGATCGGCCGGCCGGCTCCTGCGCGACGGGGTCGCCAGGTCACCTCGGGGCCATGCGGATGGCACCGTCCATGCGGATGGTCTCGCCGTTGAGGTAGTTGTGCGTGACGATGAACTCGGCGAGCTGTGCGTACTCGTCGGGCTCCCCGAGACGCTGCGGGAATGGGATGGCCTCGGCCAGGGTCTTCTGGAACTCGGGGGTCACGCCCGCCAGCATGGGGGTGCTGATGGTCCCGGGGGCGATGGTGCAGACGCGCACACCGATGCGCGCGAGGTCGCGTGCTGCCGAGATGGTCATCGCATGCACGCCGCCCTTCGACGCCGCGTAGGCGATCTGGCCGATCTGACCCTCGAACGCCGCCACCGATGCGGTGTTGATGATGACGCCGCGCTGGCCGTCGCCATCGATGGTGGATTCCTCCTGCATGCGGTTGGCGGCCAGCCGCATGACGTTGAAGGTGCCGATCAGGTTGATGTCGATGACCTTGCGGAAGAGGCCGAGTTCGTGGGGGCCGTTCTTGCCGAGAATCCGTGCGGCCCAGCCGACGCCCGCACAGTTCACCGCGACGCGCAACGGCGCCCCGGATTCGGCGATGGTGTCGATCGCGGCCTGGACCTGAGCCTCGTCGGTGACGTCGGCGGCGATCAGCGTGACACCGTCGGTGGGCGCGGCCTTGTCGATAGAGGCCTGCAGGTCGAGACCGAAGACCTGGGCGCCGGCTGCGGCGAAACGCCGTGCGGTGGCGGCGCCGAGGCCCGAAGCCCCGCCGGTGACCAGTACGGAAGCGCCTGAAACGTCCATTTGTGAGTGATCCTTTCGCGGTACCCGACCCGTTCTCCTGCCGGCCGCGTCACCGTCGTCGGCGACGCCGCTCCGGCTCATGCTGCAGTTTCACGATAGTCAGGTGTCGTGAAGGACCCTCGATCAGCCCTCGGTTCTACCGAACGAGCGCTCGGGCGCGTTCCTGGACGCGGAGGCGGTTCTCGCGGCGGATCAACACCACGCCCCACTCCGGTGATGACCACGACAGCGCTGAGGGTGCCGGCGATCACGGGTACCGACGCACCGATCAGCCCGTCCGCGATCAGCCATGTCGCGAAGGCGAAGAACAGTACGGCCGCTCCGATGGCGATGACGCGCTCGGGGAGGTGGCGACCCAGCAGGACGCCCACCCCGATGGCGAGGGCGTCGGCGGCGACCATGCCGAGCGTGGACCCGATCCAGACCCCCAGCCAGTCGTTGTCGGTGGCGAGTGTGATGGTCGCGAGCATGGTCTTGTCGCCGAGTTCGGCGAGGAAGAACGCCGACATGACCGCGAAGAACACCGAGGCGCCGACGCGGGTCGCCCGGTTGGACTCCTCGTCGTCGAGCCGGTCGCCCCGCAGGGTCCACAGGCCGAAGATCAGCATGGCGAGTCCGGCGAGGATCGTCAGGAGTGCGGTGGGGATGGACAGTCCGAGGAAATGGCCGAAGAAGACCGAGACCGCGTGCACCGCGGTGGTGGCCACGGTGATCGCGAGGAGGACGACCCACCAGCGGTAGCGCAGGGCATAGGTCATCGCCATCAGCTGTGACTTGTCCCCGAGTTCGGCGACGAAGATCACGCCGAAGCTCAGGAGCAGGGCAGCAATCACGGACGCCAGGTTAGTCAGCCCGAACTCGCCGGTGCAACTCGTCGAATGCCCGTATTTCCGCAGGTAGGGGCATCAAAATCAAATGTTCGGGTGCCCGTGATCGAACGCTCTGGCGGCCCGTCGAAACGCCTTCGGGGAGCCTCGGCGCCCTACGCTGCGAGAAGCATCGCGAGCACCGCGGTGTCGGGGTCGGCGTTGGGGTCGATCCCCACCTGATTGCGGAGGTTCACCACGGTCCCGTCGGCTTCCGCCTCGGCCCAGCCCGCCCGGTGCTCGAGCCCGAGTTCGGGGAGACCGGGCAGCAGCACGCACCCGGAGGCGACCTGTGAGCACTCGGGCAGCGACGGGCGCGTCTGCGATGGCGGATGCAGCATGACCAGAGCCGGCGGATTGTTCAGGAACCGGCCCGCCTCGACGAAGCTGTCGTCGACGACGTTGCCGATCGCGACCATCATGCCGACGGCGTCCGCCTCACCCTGTTCGGGACGCTGCTCGACCACGCCGAAGATCGTCGTCGTCGACAGGAAACCCGGCCGGCAGGCGATGCGGACCGAGGCCACGAGTGTCTGCGTCCACTCGAGCGTCGACTCCGGCCAGCGGCCGGAGATGAGAATCCCGTTCAGGGTGCCCTCCTGCTGGAACGGGGTGAGACCGATCGGAATCGACTGCATCATGTCCTCCTCCGGCCCGGGCGAGACCTCGCCGATGATCCACGGACTGGGGACCGATGGCCGACCCGGGTGAAAAGACCATCCGCCCGCAGCGAGACGCCGACAACTCGAATCACCGTGTTGTGATGGATCTTTAACATGCGAACGACCGACAGCCCCGGCTCGGGGGCGCTGTCCCCGCCGGTCGGGACGACGACACCAGGCACACTGGACCGGTGAAGAACTCGCCCCCGCTGCGTCCGATGGAGTTCGCGTCCGTCGCGATCTTCGGCGGACTGACCGTCGCGGCGGTTGTCATCGCGTCGGTCATCCCGCTGGCCCAGGCGGCCGGACTGCTCGCCCCGGTGCCGCTCGCACTCATCGCGGCGCGCACCCGGCCGCGGGCCCTCGTCACCGCCACCGTGGCCACCACCGCGGTCGCGTTCGCGATGGCGGGGACCGGCGCGATGGCGACCGTCCTGGGTTCCGCGCTGGTCGGAGGGCTCGTCGGAGACATCAAGCGCCGGGGCCGGGGTATCGGCGTCCTGGGTGTCGCGACACTCGTGGCGTCGCCGTTGCTCGGCGGGATCTCCGTGCTGATCCTGCTCGTGCTGGTGCCCCTGCGCGAGTTGACGATCGAGGCCATGACCAACTCCATCCACGGTGTCGCGAAGTGGCTGCACGGATGGGGACCGACCGGGGGCGTCGCCGACGGGCTCGACACCATGAGCCGGAGCATCGCCGACCACTGGTGGGTGTGGGTCTGGGTGTCGGGGACCGTGGGCACCGCGATCTCGCTCGTCGTCGCGTGGTGGATTCTCGGTTCCGTCATCGGGCGGTTGCGAGATGTGCCGAGTGAGGACACTCTCGACGCCGTCCCGTCGGGGTCTGCTCCGGCCGCGTCCGCCGGTGCGCCCCACGATTCGGGCATCGCGCCGCTCCCCGTGGTCTTCGACCACGTCGGATTCGCGTACTCGCCCGAGGCCCGCCCGGTGCTGCACGGTATCGACCTGCGGATCGATCCCGGTGAGTTCGTCGCCGTCGTCGGCGCCAATGGGTCCGGGAAGTCGACGCTGGCCAAGATCATCGCCGGCCGGCCCGCGACGACGGGTACGGTCCACCGGCCGGGCCTGCCGGGTCTGGGTGCGCAGGGCGGGACCGCTCTCGTCCTGCAGCGTCCCGAGATCCAGATGCTGGGTTCTCGCGTCGCCGACGACGTCGTGTGGGGTCTGCCGCCCGGCGTCGACGTCGATGTCGAGGCGCTGCTCGCCGAGGTCGGACTCGCCGGCCTCGGTGACCGGGAGACCACAGACCTGTCCGGCGGCCAGCAGCAGCGGCTGGCGATCGCCGGCGCGCTCGCGCGGGACCCGCAACTCCTCATCGCCGACGAGGTGACCTCGATGGTCGACCCGGAGGGTCGCGGACAACTGCTGGCGTTGCTCGCCGGTCTGCCGGCGCGCCGTGGGATCGCCGTCGTCCTGGTCACCCATCGCGGCAGCGAGGCCGCGGCGGCCGATCGGGTGATCCATCTGGACTCCGGGCGCCTGGTGCCGCACGCGCCGGACTGGATGCCGAGTCCCGACGCCGACCTGGCTGCGCCGGCGCAGGCGATGCGCCCGTCGCTGCCGCCCGCGCCGACCTCGCGGATCGGTGGGCCGCTACTCGTTCTCGACCAGGTGGGGTACGCCCATCTGCCGGGCTCGCCGTGGGAGGTCGTCGCGCTGCAGGACATCTCGCTGACCGTCTACCGCGGCGAGGGGTTGCTGATCGTCGGCGGCAACGGGTCGGGCAAGACGACCCTCGCGTGGATCATGGCCGGACTGCTCCCACCGGGGACCGGAACGTGCCGTCTGCTGGATACCCACGAAAAGATCAATCCCGGAACAGGTTTCGACGCAGGCACGCCGATGACCGAGCGTGTCGGCGCGGTCGGGCTAGGTTTCCAGCACGCACGGCTGCAGCTGCAGAAGGTCACCGTCGCCGACGAGATCATGGCGGCCGGCGGCGAGAAGGTGGGCACCGCCGAGGTCGCCCGCGTGCTCGAACTCGTGGGGCTGCCACGTCAGATGGCGATCACCAAGGTCGACGCGCTGTCGGGCGGGCAGATGCGACGTGTCGTGCTCGCGGGCCTCATCGCGCGTCACCCCGATCTCCTCGTCCTCGACGAGCCGCTGGCCGGTCTCGATCCGCCGGCCCGCGAGGAGATCGTCGCCCTGCTGGCCCGATTGCGGGCCGAGGGCATGACGATCGTGATCATCTCCCACGACTTCGAATCCCTGGAGTCGGTGTGTACGCGACGGGTCCGGCTCGTCGACGGCCGGCTGCTACCCGATTCGCAGCACATGATCGACCAGGCGACCGGCTGGGACGGAGGAATCCGATGACGATGCGTACCGTCCCCCTGCGGCAGGTGCCGGGCAACTCGTTCGTGCACCGGCTGTGGGCGGGGACCAAGCTCGTGATCGTGCTGATCCTCGGGATCATGACGTGGGTGCTGCCGTCGTGGCCGGCGCTCGGGATGGTTGCCGCGATGGTCGTGATCACCGCGCTCGTGGCGGGAATCCCGTTGGGCGCCATACCGCGTCCGCCGTGGTGGTTCTGGGGACTGATCGGGATCGGCGTCGCGTTCAATGTGTCGTTCGCCGGCATTCCCGGTGCCCTGGTGTTCCTGCGTGCGATCACGCTTGCCCTCGTCCTCGTCGCCAGTTCGATCCTCGTCATCTGGACCACCCCGATGGCAGACGTGGCGCCCGCCCTGGCGCGGCTGATGCGCCCGCTGCGGTGGCTCCGGCTGCCCGTCGACGAGTGGGCGGTGGCGATCGCGTTGTGCCTCAGGGGTCTTCCGCTGCTGATCGAGGAGTTGCGCATGTTGCGCGCCGCGCATCGGCTGCGTCCCACCACCAGGGGACGCAGCGATCATCCGTCGGCGGAGATGGGGATCATGGACCTGATCACGGCGGCGATGTCCTCGGCTCTCCGACGCAGCGCCGAGATGTCCGAGGCGATCACCGCCCGCGGCGGCACCGGCCGTCTGACCGCCCATCACGCCGGTCCCGGGCGCGCAGATGTGCTGGCGCTCAGCATCATCGTGCTGGCGTGCGCCGTGGCGATAGTGGTGACGCTCATCCTGTGATCGGTACCGGCCCCTCCGCTCCCTGATCCGACAGAATCACACACCCCCTGGTCCCTGAGGTGC
>NZ_LIYC01000040.1:0-42368 GCF_001418765.1 Gordonia sp. HS-NH1 | reverse complement strand
ACATCAAACTGGCCGTTGACATCTGTCCACGATGAAGTACACCCATGTCAGACAGACTAGATGGATGGTCCGACAAAGCCGGTCTCGGTTCGACACCTACCCACCAGCTCCTGGGGTCGAGTCGATCCACCAGTGCGACGGGCATGCGGTTCGCCCGTAGTCCTCAGCTAGCGAAGGCCGCCTCGACCGTTGCCTCGTCGAGCCCGTAATCGGAGAGCTGATAACGATGCTGGGGTTTGCGGGCGCCCGACTGGCTCTCCTCGTCGAGGGCGGTGACCGCGGCCCGCGCCGCATCCGTCATCGGGGTGTCCAGCGCGGCGTAGACGCGTTCGACGGTGCCCATGGGGTCCGACCGCAGATCGGTGAACTCGATGTCGAGGAACTGGGCCGGGTCGTATCGCTTTCGCGCCGTCGAGAACTCCCGCAGCCCACGCGACCATAACTCGAGCTGGTCCCGGCCGACCTGCGCGCCGGTGAACGTCGTCGACCAGCCCGGTGTGGCGTGCTCGGCCAGGCTGCACATCGACGCGATGAGCGTGCTGGGCGGCCGGTGTGTCTGGATCACCAGGGCATCCGGGTATGCGGCCATGAGCGCGTCGAGGGCGAACAGATGGCTGGGGTTCTTCAGCACCCACCGCTTGCCGGGATCGTTCAGACCGATCAGCTGTAGGTTCTTGCGATGCCGAAGATACGCCGGTGTCCAGTCCTGTCGGCTCAGCCACTGCGAATAGGTCGGGACATGCGCCAGCGATTCGTACGAGATCGACATGACGCTCTGCCGGAGCAGCTGCCAGCATTCCTCGACCTCGGCGGCGTCCATGTAGTGCAGCCCCATGAACTCGGGGTTCTCGACGTGGTGCTGCTCGAAACCGGCCTGGATCTGCTGGTAGACCGGATTGTCCGACCAGGTGCCGCGCGGCGGCCGGGGTTGCGGGAACTCCGCGAGCCACATCTCGACGCCCTGGTGCGCGGGATCGGCGGCCAACAACCGGTGCAGCGCAGTCGTTCCCGTGCGCGGCAGGCCGGTCACGAAGATCGGCCGGGTCACCTCGACGTCGGCGTACCCGGGGTTCGCCTTCCACGACGCCTCGCTGAGCAGACGGGCGACCAGCGCACCCTTGAGGAAGAAGCGGAACATCTTGCTGCCCAACTCGGTCAGCCCCGCCTCGGAGCGGTATGACTCGAGCAGGATGCCCAGGGGCTCCAGGTAGTCGGTGTCCCCGAAGTCGTCGAGGCCGGTGGCGCGAGTGGCCGAGGAATGCAGGTCCTCGATCGTGCCGACGTCGGTGCGTGCCGCACTAGTCATGGTATTCACCGCAATTCACGTCCAAGGTGTGCCCGGTGATGGCGCGCGCCATCGGCGAGGCGAGGAACACGACGGCGTCGGCGATCTCGTCCGGCTCCGGCAATCGCTTGAGGTCGGATTTCGACGCCGTCTGTTGATAGACGTCGTCGGGTGAGATCCCGTACTTCTTGGCGACCTCGCCGAAGTACCACTTCAGCTGGTCGTCCCAGATGTATCCCGGCGCAACCGAGTTGATGCGGATTCCCTTGTCGCCGAGTTCGGAGGCCAACGACTGCGACATCGCCAGCAGCGCCGACTTGGCGATCTTGTAACTGCCGTACCGGGGTTCGGAATGCCGGATGACCATCGAGTTGATGTTGACGATCGAACCGTCGGCCGTGGCCAGCGCATCGGTGAACGATCGGATGACCCGCAACGTACCCAGCACGGTGACGTCGATGCTGCTCGCGATCTGATCGAAGTCGGTGCGAGACAACGGTTTCATCGACGGCAGCGCGAAGGCGTTGTTGACCAGCACGTCGGCTCGGCCGAACTCGGCGACGGTGGTGGCGACCAGGTTGTCGACGGCGGCGTCATCGGTGATGTCGGCCGGGACGACGAGGCTGGTCCCGCCGGCGGCGTCGATCTCGGCGGCGACCTCCTTCAGACGTGACTCGGTGCGGGCGGCGAGGACCACCCGCGCACCCTCCGCGGCCGCGCGCAGACAGATGGAGCGCCCGAGTCCCGGGCCGACGCCCGAGACCACGACGACCTTGTCGGCGAGCAGACCCCTGTTCACACTCATCCGAGCATCCTCTCGGCGAAGGCACGCTGGCGTGCCGCGATGCGCGCCGCCCAGCCGTCGGCGTCGATCCTGTTGTGGTCGAGGTGCGGCAGGTGGGCGGGCACGTCGTCGAACGCGACGACCTGCGCGGTCGGCCCCAGGTCCGGGCCGATCGGGGAATCGCTGCGTTGCCAGCGGAATTGCAGGATGCCCTTCGACCGGCCCGTCGTCTCGATCCAGTTCGCGACGCCCGGATCGCGATGTGACACCACCATCCGGATCATGCCGTCCGGATCCACCTGCGCCTGAGCGGAGTTCAGGCTGGTCTGATGGTTGACGTAGTCCAGCGAGATGTACCACATGCTGCCGAGCTGGAATCCCTGGTACGGGGCGTCGGACCGCGGGATGGTGATGACCATCGCCTCGTCGGGACCCAGCCGGAAGTGACCCACCGAGGAGAACTGCGTACTGAGCCCGCCGGGGGTCTGACGCGGTGCGGTGAACGTGTTGACCGGCTCGTCGAGGTAGAACCACTTCGGGAAGTTGAACCACGTGTTGATGCGCGCGGTCAGCATCTTGCCCGCGGTCGCATACCGGCGGGACACCCGTGCCAGGTCGGGCTCCGCCGGGGCGGTCCCGACCGTGTCGACCCGCTCGATGGTGATCGACCCCTTGCGTTCGGACCAGTCCGAGTACACCTCTCGTACCGCGAGCATCGACGCGCCCTCGCCGAGCGGAAAGTAGTCGTCCGGCGCGTCCGGGATGGGCGGGCCGAAAGTCAGCTCGTAAGAGCCGTCCTCGGCGATCGTCAGTCGACGATCGTCGAAGGCGTCCTCGCCACCCGGCACCGACGACGCCGTGTAGTCCCCGCGCAGCACCTGAAAGCTCAGATCTGCTGTGGTACCGCGCCGTCCGCGCACCCGATACGTCCCGGTGGGCTCGACGTCGGCGTGGTAGTAGAGCGTGTCCGGGTTGTCCAGGCCCATCTTCGTCGACGGCCCGGTCGAGGTCACGAAGTTCGGGTGCGAGATCGACCGGGCGCGTACCAGCTGGACGATCGCGGCGATGCTCCCGGCGAGGTAGTCATAACCCTCGGCGAGATCCTGTTCGGTCTCGGCGAAATCGGCTGACGCGACCAGCTTCTCGGCCTCCGCGATCGCATCGATGAGAGGCTGGGTGACCAGCTGCGGTGTGGCGCTCGGATTGTCGATTCCGGTGGTGTCGGTGGTGTCGGTGTCGGTACTCGTCGTGTCGTCGACGGTCATAGCCAGGTGTCCCCGCCCGTCCAAGTCAGGAAATTCTCGAGTTCTGCCTGTGCGGGGGTGACCCGCGGGTGTTCGGTCGACAGGTAGCCGCCACGGTAGAACAGCAACGGCTTGTCCTGCAGCACTTCTCCGAGAGTCAGCGCACGCCCGATGACGATGTGGTGGTCGCCGCCGTCGGTGACGCTGTCCACGTCGCACTCGACCCAGGTGAGTGCGTGGCGGATGACCGGAAGGCCGGCCGGCGACGGGTCCCAGGTGATGTTCGCGAACTTGTCGTCACCCGGGGCGCCGAATGCCGCGCTGACGTCCTGCTGTCGGTTCGAGAGCACGTTCACGCAGAACTTGCGCGTCTTCTCGATCACCTTCCAGCTTCGAGAGGTCTTCATCGGGCAGAACAGGACCAGCGGCGGGTCGAGGGACAGCGCCGCGAACGACTGGCATGCGAAGCCGACCGGGTTACCCGCGTCGTCGAGCGTCGTGATGACCGTGACGCCCGTGCAGAACTGGCCCATCGCGGTCCGGAACTGGCGGGAATCGAAGTCGGCGGACCCGTAGGGTGACCGCGCGTGGGACTGCTGGGTCGTGGCGTCGGGGGGCATCTCAGCCCTTGAACCCGACGCTGAAGTCATGCCCCCACAGACTCACGGCCGTGCTCTCGCGGGCGATCCACTCGTCGTCGGAGACCGTTCTTCCCTCACAGCCGAACTCGACGTCGAAGCCACCGGGTGTCTTCATGTAGAAGGAGAGCATCAGGTCGTTCACGTGGCGGCCGAGTGTCGCCGACATCGGCACCTTCTTGCGCAGCGCGCGATCCAGGCACAACCCCACGTCGTCGGCGTTCTCCACCTCGACCATCAGGTGGACGATGCCGGTGCTGTTCGGGATCGGCAGGAAGGCCAGCGAGTGGTGCCGCGGGTTGCATCCGAGAAAGCGCAGCCACGGGACCTCGTCACCCTCTTCGCGCCCGACCACCTGCGGAGGCAGGCGCATGGAGTCGCGGAGCCGGAATCCCAGTACGTCCCGGTAGAACTCGAGGGCCGCCTTGTCGTCGGAGCAGGTCAGTACGACGTGCCCGAGGCCCTGCTCCTCGGTGACGAAACGGTGCCCGTACGGGCTGACGACGCGCCGGTGTTCGAGCGCGGCCCCGTGGAAGACCTCGAGCGTGTTGTCCGCCGGGTCGTCGAAGACGATCATCTCGGCAACTCGACGGTCGGCGATCTCCTCGTCCTTGCCCTCACGGAAGACCACTCCCGCGCGTGCCAGGCGATCCCGAACGTTCTGTAGCTCGGCGGCGTTCGCGACCTCCCAGCCCGCACTCGCGAGCCGGTCGTGCTCGGACGGCACGATGACCAGCCGGGCCGGGAAATCGTCCATCCGGAGGTACAAGGCGCCGTCGGTGAGACCGGAACCCTCGATCATCCCGAGGACCTTGAGGCCGTAGGTACGCCACGCCTCGATGTCGGTGGCCTCGATCCTCATGTACCCCAGCGAGCGGATCGGACTGTCGCTCATCTCCAAGACTCCTTGTGGCTCTGTGTTGGTCGGCAGCGGCGAGGTCTCACACCATCGTGTCGCCGATGGGAATCCCGAACTCGCCGTTGCCGAATGCGACGTAGGCGCGCTCCGGGTCGTTCGCGGCGTGCACGCGCCCGGCGTGGGCGTCGCGCCAGAAGCGCTGGATGGGCGTCCCGTTCTCCAGGGCGTGTGCGCCCGAGTTCTCGAAGAGCCGGTCGATCGCGGCGATCGCCCGTCCGGTCGCGCGCACCTGGTCGCGCCGGGCGGACAGGCGCAACTCCATCGGGATCTCCTCGCCGGCGAGGATGAGGTCGTACTCGGCCTGCAGGTTGCCCGACAGCTGACGCCAGGCGGCGTCGATGTCGCTGGCGGCCTCGGCGATCCGGACCTTGGCGAACGGATCCTCCTTGGCCTTCTCGCCCGCGTAGGCGGCCCGGACCCGCTTGCCCTGATGCTCGACGTGGGCGCGGTAGGCGCCATAGGCCATCCCGACGATCGGTGTCGCGATGGTGCTGGGATGAATTGTGCCCCAGGGCATCTTGTACACCGGCGCGGTGTTGCGCTCCAGGCCCGGACTCTGCCCCATCGACATCGTGCGCATGCTCAGCATGCGGTGCCGGGGCACGAACACGTCCTTGACCTCGATGGTGTTGGACCCGGTGCCGCGCAGGCCGACGACGTTCCACACGTCCCTGATCGTGTAGTCCTCGCGGGGGATCAGGAAGCTGACGAAGTCGACGGGCTTGCCGTTCTTGATGACCGGACCCCCGACAAAGACCCAGTCAGCAGTCTCGCAACCCGACGACCACGCCCACGAACCGTTGACCTTGTAACCGCCGTCGACGACCTCGCCCATGCCCATCGGGGCGTACGACGACGAGATGCGGACGTTGGTGTCCGAACCCCACACGTCTTCCTGTGCCTGCTGATCGAACAGCGCGAGGTGCCAGTTGTGCACGCCGATGATGCCCGACACCCACCCCGTGGACCCGCACGCCGACGCGATGCGGCGTACCGCTTCGTAGAAGGTGACCGGGTCGGCCTCGTAACCACCCCACTGCTCGGGCTGCAACAGCCTGAAGAAGCCGGCGGTCTCGAGGCTCGACACGGTCTCGTCGGGGATGCGGCGCAGATCCTCGGTCGATTGCGCACGCTGCTCGAGTTCCGGGAGCAGGACGTTGATCTTCTCCAGGACCTGCTCGGCGGCTTCGCTCCGTTGTGCTGGCATCTCGCCTGCTCCTACTCGTCTCTCCCTCGACCGGGCACGCCGGCCGCTGTAACCATCGAGTTCGAGATTAGAACACGTTCTCATTTCTGTCGAGCACGCCGACTTTATGCCCATGTACAGGCCCTATTGCCCTCCGCGGCGTCGATCGTGCTGACAAATCTGAAACGTGTTCTAGTATTGGGTACAGTTCTTCGACGCGACACGAGTCACAGACAGGAGAGGGCACATGTCTTCAGGACCCGAGACGATGACCCCGAGCAGCCCCGGCACGCCGAGCGCAGCCGCCGCCTCCGACGGAGCGGACGTGGGCATCCGGGAGATCGACACGGGTGCGCCACCCACGCGTTTCGCGCGGGGCTGGCACTGCCTCGGACTGCTCGAGGAGTTCTCCGACGGCAAGCCCCACTCAGTCACGATCTTCGGCACCAAGCTGGTGGCGTGGGTCGACACCAAGGGCGAGGTCAACGTCCTCGACGCCTTCTGTCGGCACATGGGCGGCGACCTCTCCCAGGGCAAGGTGTCCGGGGACAACGTCGCGTGCCCGTTCCACGGCTGGCTGTGGAAGGGCAACGGACGTTGCGCCGGGGTGCCGTACGCCAAGCGCAACCCCAAGCTCGCCAAGACGCGCTCATGGCCGTCGATGGTCCGCAACGGCCAGGTCTTCGTCTACAACGATCCCGAGGGCAACCCGCCGCCGGACGAGTGCATCATCCCCGAACTCGACGAATTCGGATCCGAGGAGTGGACGCCCTGGACCTGGAACCGCATCGTCATCGAGGGCGCCAACTGCCGCGAGATCATTGACAACGTCGTCGACATGGCGCACTTCTACTACGTGCACTTCGCACTCCCCGACTACTTCAAAAACGTCTTCGAGGGTGAGATCGCCGCGCAGTACATGAATTCGCATGGCCGGCCCGACGTCACCCTCGGCACCAACTACGGCGACAGCCGTCTCGAATCGATCGCGGCGTATTACGGGCCGTCGTACATGCTGAACCCGATGATCCAGTACTACGGCGGGTACGCCGTGGAGACCATCCTCACCAACTGCCACTACCCGATCGACGAGAACTCCTTCGTCCTCATGTACGGCGTGATGGCCAAGGTCCCCGACGGACTGACCGCCGAACAGGCGTCGAAGATGGCCACCAAGATCAGCGCAGGCGTCGAGGTGGGCTTCCTGCAGGACGTCGAGATCTGGAAGAACAAGACCCGCATCGACAATCCCCTGCTCGTCGAGGAGGACGGTCCGGTCTATCAGCTCCGCCGCTGGTACGACCAGTTCTACGTCGACAAGGCGGCAGTCACCGACGAGATGACCGGCCGATTCGAGTACGAGATCGACACCTCCAAGGCCCTCGAGAGCTGGAACGAGGAGATCCAGGAGAACCTGCGTCGCCAGGAAACCGAGAAGGCCGACTCCGCCGCCGGCTCGGAGTCCACCGAGAAGGCCGAGGTCTGACGGTGACCCGGGCAGCAGGGGTTCGCGTGGGTTCCGACCGCTGGGCCAAGGCGCCCGACTTCCACGACGATCCCGACCGGCTCGCCCGGGTCCACGAGGCCACCCGCCGCGACCGTGAGCACTATCTGCAGGGCGGCATGCGCGAGATCGAGTGCCGCGCGTGCCACGCCTGCGTTCTCGTGAAGAAGACGAGTTCGTTCCACACCAGCGTGCAATGGAATGCCGACGCCCGGGAGCGCTGCCTCGGCCTCGAGCAGATGCGCGCGGGCGGCGACGGTGGGAACGACGACACGGGGAACGGCCCCCTGCTTCCCGGCGCGATGATGCCGACGTGCGCCCGGTTGTCGGCGAGTATCGACCACGGGGTTTCCGAGGGCATCATCCCCGCCCAGTCACCCGTCTCGGATCCCGACGGATACTGGTGATCGATTAACTACCACACCAGCAACATTCGGTAACACAAGCCTCAAGCATCACAGCGGTCACACCTTCGTCACACCTGGAGAACGACCGACGACACGCCGGCCCGGCTCCGCCAAGCTGTCGTCATGTCCGTATCGCCACCGCGCTTCAGGCGCGTGACCTGCACCATCGCACTCACCGCCGCATTGTCGGTCGGCGTACCGCTCATCGGCTCTCCGGTTTTCGACACCGGCCGCGCCGCGGCCGCGGGATCGTCGGACTCCTCCGGTTCGGTTCCCATCTATCTGCCGGTGCCGACCACCGTCGGCCTCAACGCACTCGGGGCGGCGATCACCCAGATCGGCAAGCCGTACAAGTGGGCAGGCGTCGGCCCGCATTCCTGGGACTGCTCCGGGCTGGTGCGGTGGGCGTTCTACACGACCGGCGTCCACCTCCCCCGGACCAGCCAGCAACAGGCGAAGGTCGGACACGCGATCCCGTTCCGCGCGCTCGCACCGGGCGACATCATCATCTTCGGTCGCGACGCGGGACACGTCGGTATCTACGCGGGCGCCGGCCGGGTGTTCAACGCCTACGGCCCCAACGGTGTCCCGATCGGGTTCACAAAGCTGAAGGACATGGGATACATCAAGACGATTCGTCGGTTCGGCTGAGCGTCGGGCGCGGCCACCACGTCGTGAGCACCCATCCCACGACGACCACCAGCAACAGGGCCGCGACCACGACGGTCCCGATCAGTCCGTAACCGGCCCGCATCGCGGGCAGGTCTGCACCCAGCGCCTCCGACACCGAGTCGGCGAACAATTGCGCGGCAGGGTCACTCAGCACCCTGACGCCGACGACCAATGCGACGAGGGACGCGAGACCGATCACTCCGATGGCGGACGGCCGGAGTCGGGCACGCCACCAGCCCAGGGCCGCGACGACGGCGATCACCGCCCCCGCCACGACCACGCTCAGACCCGGCCGGTCGGTCTTGTCCTCGAAGAAGAACGCGACGTCGTCGTCGCTGGCCCCCAGGATCTTGACGTGTCCCAACCCGGTGATCGACGGTTCCACACCTTCGTCGGTCCAACCCCACTGGACCTGCGCGAGCAGGACCAGTAGCAGTCCGCCGGCCAGCATCACCGGCCACGCCGTGGTGCGAAGTCGTTCGACGGTGGCCGAGTGCGTCGTCATCCGACCAGCGTGCCATGACCCATCCCGGTGGATATGAGTCGACTCTCCCCCAACGCGGTCCGCGACCGATGAGTTTGCGCGACCCTGTCGGTCAGAAGTGTGTCGATGAGCAGTTGCCCAGCAGATTGTGCGGAACAAGGAAGAGGACACAGAAATGGCAGAGTATGCGGCCCCCTCGGGGGCACCGATCTGGTTCGACCTGATGAGCAGTGACACCGCGAAGGCCGAGGAGTTCTACGGGGCGATCTTCGGCTGGGAGGCCGAGGCTCCCGACGAGGAGTTCGGCGGCTACCGCAACCTCCTCAAGAACGGCAAACGTGTCGCGGGGCTGAGCCCGGTGATGGAAGGCGCCGGACCTCCCGACATCTGGACGGTGTACCTCCACACCGAGGACGCCGACGCGACGGTGAAGGCAGTCGAGGCGGCGGGTGGCTCGATCATGGTGCCCCCGATGGCCATCGGCGAGGAGGGCACGATGCTGATGGCTCTCGACACAGCGGGCGCGGCGATCGGGTTCTGGCAGCCGGACAAGCACAAGGGTTACTCCGAGTTCGGCGACCACGGCACGCCCTACTGGTTCGAATGCCAGAGCATGGACTACGCCAAGTCTGTCGACTTCTACCGGACCGTGCTCGGCGCGCGCATCGAGGAGATCGGTACCGGTGGCGACCCGGATGCCGTCGGGCCCGACAACTACGCCCAGATCTTCTACGGCGAGACGTCGTACGCGGGCATCATGGACTCGGTCAAGCTCTTCCCCGCCGGGGTGCCGTCGTTCTGGCAGATCTACATCACCGTCGACGACGTGGCCGCCACCGTGAAACAGGCCGAGTCACTCGGCGCCGAGATCCTCATGGCCGGCGAGGACACCCCGTACGGCACGCTCGCGGCGATCAAGGACCCGATGGGCGCCCTCATCTGTCTGGGGCACCCGCCCGCCGGCATGTGAGGTCCGGCCTCGGTAGGACTCACGCGGCTCGCGCATGAGTCCTACCGAGCAGCTCAGCGGCGGCCACAAACGTTCATCACGCCGCAACGAGACGGCCAGCGACAACCTGTAGCGTCCGACTTCCACAGCACGATTCACCGTCGTATCGAATGGAAGTCGTCGGCGCAGAACAGGAATCGCATGTCCGCCACCGAGTCCGGAGCTCTTCCCGACACCGTCCAGAGCTACCTGGACGAGGTCCCTGCCTGGCGGGACGGCACGCCCGCGACCGCCGGCTCGATGACCTCGATGCAAAGACGGATCTGGTTGCTCGCGTCCGCGGGGAAGTTCCTCGAGGGCATGATCGTCTTCATGGTGGGCGTGGCCCTACCACTGATCATCGACGACTTCGGGCTCGGCTCAGCCCAATCCGGCGTCGTGACGGCCGCGCCCCTGTTGGGCATCATGATCGGCGCATCGGCCCTCGGCGGGCTGTCCGATCGGTGGGGTCGCCGTCAGTTGTTCCTGGCCGAGATGGTTCTGTTCACGGCCTTCCTGGTGGGCGTCACGTTCAGCACCGGCTTCCCGATGCTGGTGGTGTGTCTCGTCGGCATGGGAATGGCGCTGGGTTGCGACTACCCGACCGCACACACCATGATCTCCGAGACCATGCCCACCAGCATCCGGGGTCGAGGGGTGCTCGCGGCGTTCGGCTTCCAGGCCGTCGGCGCCCTGGCCGGCACACTCGTCGGCGTCATCATCCTGGGCAATCGCGACGAACTGTCGGACTGGCGCTGGATGTTCGGCGTGGTTGTCGTCCCATCCGTCCTGGTGATCGTCGGCCGGCTTTTCATCGTGCAGAGTCCGCATTGGCTCCTCGGCACAGGCAGAGTCGACGAGGCGGAGCGAGAGCTGAAGCGTTTGTTGACTCGCCGACCGCAGTACCCGTCCACCGTCTCCCTCGCACTCCGCGACGAGTCTGCCTCCGGCCCCGACTCCGCCGACGGGTCACCATCCAACATCGGGTCGCTGTTCCGGCGACCCTGGCGCCGCTCGACGATCCTGGCTTCGATCCCCTGGTTTCTGCAGGACCTCGGAACGTACGGGATCGGCATCTTCACCCCGACGATCATCGCCGCGACGATCGGAACCGCCGCCGCAGACGACGCGACCGTCAGCAGCGTGGTCGCCGACGACCTGCACGGCGCCGAAGGCGCAGTCCTCATCGATGCCTTCCTCCTCATCGGCATCGCGTTGGCCATCCTCCTCGTCAACAGATTCGGCCGAATCCGACTACAGGTCTTCGGTTTCCTCGGTTGCGCTGTCGGGTTGGTGACAGCCGCCGCCTCCACCCTCCTCGACGGAACCCTGCAAGTCGTCCTCGTGTTCGTCGGCTTCATGTTGTTCAACCTCATGACCAACCTGGGTCCGAACTCCATGACCTATCTGCTGGCCGGCGAGGTCTTCCCCACCTCGCTGCGTGGGACGGGCGCGGGCCTCGCCGCCTCGGTCGCCAAGGTCGGGGCAGTCCTCACCGCCTTCCTGTTCCCCGTCCTCCTCGATGCCTGGGGAACGGCGATCATCGTGCTTCTTCTCGCCGGAACGTCGGCGCTGGGCGCATTCGTCACATGGACCTTCCGAGTCGAGACCACCGGACTGAGTCTCGAAGACGTGGACCGGATGCACGATGCGCCGTCGCCGACCGGAGGCATGAGCACTCCCCGGCCCACTCCTGCCGGGATCTCGTAACGCAAAACGTTGCTGTAAACCAACTTTCGACAAACCCGCCCCTTTTCCGTAAACCCACCCGGTCCGAAGGCGTTGGGTTTACGGAAAAGGGGTGGGTTTGCGGGTGGGGGTACTCACCGCACCGGCAGCAACGGCACCCGCAGGAGCTCACCGGTGACGACGCCGCGCACCGTCCGAACCGCCACCACACCCCATGCCAGGACGAGGACCGCGAACCCGGCGACGGCCGTGACCTGGAAGATCGCGCCGCCGAACGTGAGTGCCAGCGCACTCGAACCCGTGACGTAGGTGCCGAGCGGGAAGGTGAACGACCACCAGGTCATCGCGAACGGCATCCCCGACCTCAGCGTTCGCACGGTGAGCTGCGCAGCGACGACGATCCAGAGAGTGGCCACCACCCAGACGGTGAGGCCGTAGCCCATCGCGAACGACTGCAGCGTTCCGACGATCGGGGCGCCCACGACGTGCGGTGCGACATGGGCGAGCAAGCATGCGGCGGTGATCGACTGGCCGAGCGGACCGAGAACGATCCACCAGGTGGGGACCATGTGGGCGGCACCGACATCACCGCTGCGCAGCCGCGCCGCCAGCACCGCCAGGATCGGCAGCGAGGCGAGTGCGGCCAGTACGAACATCGCGCAGCCGATCACCATCACGACCTCCGCCCAGCCCGCGGGCAGCTGCGGGGTGAGCACCGCGGCCGCCGACGCCGACACCATCGGGGGGACGACCGGCATCAGCCAGCCGCCGAAAGCCTCACCTACAGCCGGGCGGCCGACGATCAGGTGCCGGTACGGGATGACCACGGCGGTGAACACCCCGCCGATCGTGCCGATGATCCAGCACACGACGTCGATCCCCAGTGCCAGATCGCGGCCGATGACCGTCGTGCCGACCAGCATCGTGCTGGTCCCGACTGTCATCACCGCCATCGGTGCCGCGCCGTAGAAGTGGGCGACCACCCGGTGGGCGAGGTGACCGCGGGCGATCTCCGGGTCGCGGACCCAGTGGCGGACGGTGGCGGCCACCACACCCGCGAACACCGCGCAGGCCAACAGCCAGAAGACCGTCGCCACCACTGCCAGGCCCGGAGGTTGCCAGGGCAGGCTGTGCGCGGCGATCGCGACGATCCCGGTGCCCATCACCGCGGCGAACCAGTTGGGCGGAACGTAGGAGACGTGGCGACGCTTTGTCCCGGTGTCGGTTGCGGGCCCGCGATCTGTCGCGGCGAGTCCGGCGGTGGGGGTCGTCGTGGTCATGTTCACCACGTTCGCGCGAATGTCACGACGCCGGTAGGACCCAAAGCGTTGACAGGATACAAATCGTGTTTGTACCGGGGGTATCAGCGATGCTTGTACCCTCGAACGATGGTGCTGAGTCCGCGGATGCCCGACCTCGCTTCGCTGGAGACCCTGCAGGCGGTGGTCGGGACAGGCAGTCTCAATGCCGCCGCGACCCAGCTCGGCGTCACCCAGCAGGCGGTCTCGGCGCGGATCCGCGCGATGGAGACCCAGCTCGGCGTCACCCTGCTGACCCGCACACCACGAGGTTCGGTACCCACCCAGTCCGGACGACTCGTCGCCGAATGGGCCGACCGCTTGCTGACCCTGGCCGGGGAGTTCGACGCCGGGCTGGCCGCGTTGCGCCTCGAACGCCGTGATCAGCTACGCCTCGCGGCCAGCCTGACCGTCGCCGAACATCTCCTGCCCCGCTGGCTCGTGTCGTTCGGCGCCCAGCACGATCACGCGCCGAAGGTGTCGTTCACCGCCACCAACTCCGACCACGTGTACGACCTCGTCCGTGCCGGCGACGTCGAACTCGGTTTCGTCGAGGGGTCACGTGTCCCGACCGGTCTGCGCAGCCGGAGCGTCGCGCGTGACGAGCTGGTCCTCGTCGTGCCGCCGGGGCATCCGTGGACGCGGCTGCGGCGTCCGGTCACAGCCGCCGACCTCGCCCGCACCCCGTTGGTCACCCGCGAAGAGGGCTCGGGGACGCGGGAGTTCTTCGAACGCGCCCTGACGCGGGCCCTCGGGCCGGGACGGGAGACCGCGCCACCCGTGCTGGAACTGTCCACGACGGCGTCGGTGCGGGCGGCGGTCATCGCGGGAGCCGGGCCGGCCGTGCTCAGTGACCTCTCGGTCGCCGACGATCTCGGACACCGGCTGGCCCACATCGACATCGCCGACCTCGACCTCGCCCGACCCCTGCGCGCGGTGTGGCTGTCAGGGGCCCAACCGGGCGCCGGCGCGGCACGCGACTTCCTCGCGCACATCATCCGCAGCTGAGCGACACCCAGCCGACGGGCATTCGACGGATCGCCCTCACACCCCGGCGTTCGCGTCCTGCTTCTTCTTGAGTTCGAGCGCGATGTCGATCAGCTGGTCTTCCTGACCTCCGACGAGTTTGCGGCTGCCCGCCTCGAGGAGGATCTCCGCCGCCGAGACGCCATAGCGTTCGGCGTGACCCTCGGCGTGCTTGAGGAACGAGCTGTAGCAACCGGCGTAGCCCATCATCATCGCCGAGCGGTCGACCAGGCACTCCGACGGCATGGCCGGACGGACGACATCCTGTGCGGCGTCGGCGATCTTCATGAAATCGACTCCGGTGGTGATGCCGAGCTTGTCGCACACACCCACGAAGGCCTCGGTGGGTGTGTTGCCCGCGCCCGCACCGAAGCGCCGGATCGAGCCGTCGATCTGCTGCGCACCCGCACGAATCGCGTTGACCGAGTTGGCAACCGCGATGTCGAGGTTCTCATGACCGTGGAACCCGACCTGCGCGTCGTTGCCGAGTTCGGCGACCAGGGCCTCCACCCGCACGGTCACGTCTTCGAGGACGAGGGCACCCGCGGAGTCGACGACGTAGACACACTGGCATCCGGCATCGGCCATGATGCGGGCCTGCTTGGCGATGACCTCCGGCGGCTGGCTGTGGCTCATCATCAGGAACCCGACGGTTTCCAGGCCCAGATCGCGGGCGAGTCCGAAGTGCTGGATGGAGACATCGGCCTCGGTGCAGTGCGTCGCGATGCGGCAGATCTGGCCGCCGTTGTCCTGCGCGGCCCGGATGTCGTCCTTGGTGCCCAACCCGGGCAGCATCAGGAACGCGATCTTCGCGCGCTTCGCGGTCTCCGCGGCGGCCTTGATCAATTGCTGCTCAGGAGTTTTGGAGAAGCCGTAGTTGAACGACGACCCGCCCAGACCGTCGCCGTGGGTCACCTCGATCACCGGCACACCCGCCTCGTCGAGGGCGCCGACGATCGCGCGCACCTCGTCCTCGGTGAACTGGTGGCGCTTGTGGTGGCTGCCGTCGCGCAGCGACGAGTCCGTGATGCGGATGTCGAGGACGTCGGAGTACTTGCGTGCGTTCGCCATCAGCTTCGGGTCACGCGGCGTGGAAACCACATTGGTGCTCATGCGGGGACTCCCAACTTGGTTTTTGCTGTTTCGTGGGCACTCACGCAGGCGGTCACGCCGGGACTCCCAACTTGGTTTTCGCGATCTCTTCGCCGACCTTCGTGGCGGCGGCGGTCATGATGTCCAGGTTCCCGGCGTAGGGCGGCAGGAAGTCGCCCGCACCTTCGACCTCGACGAAGATCGACACCCGGGCGAAGCCGCCGTTGACGACGCTCGGCGGGTCGAACTGGGGGTCCTGCAACAGTCGATAGCCCGGCACGTACGCCTGGATCTCTTTCTCCCGGCGGTGGATCGACTCGGCGATCGCATCGGTGTCGGCGTCTTCGGGGATGGCGCAGAAGATGGTGTCGCGCATGATCATCGGCGGGTCGGCCGGGTTGAGGATGATGATCGCCTTGCCGCGCTGCGCGCCGCCGATCGTCTCCACCCCCGCCGAGGTCGTCGCGGTGAACTCGTCGATGTTCGCGCGGGTTCCCGGTCCGGCCGACACCGAGGCGACCGACGCCACGATCTCGGCATACGGAACCGCCACAACCGAACTCACCGCATGCACCATCGGGATGGTCGCCTGCCCTCCGCACGTGATCATGTTGGTGTTCGGCGCGTCGAGATGCTCGCGGAGATTGGCCGGCGGTACCACCGCGGGACCGACGGCAGCCGGGGTGAGGTCGACGGCGATGATGCCCGCCTCTTCGTACTTCGGCGCGTACTCGCGGTGCACATAGGCCGAGGTCGCCTCGAAGATCAGATCCGGACGCTCCGACGACGCCAGCAGCTCGTCGGCGCCGCCGCTCATCGTGATCAGGCCATGATCGGCCGCGCGCTTCATGCCCTCGGAGGCGGCATCGATGCCGACCATCCAGCGCGGCTCGATCACATCGGAGCGCTCCAGCTTGTACATCAGGTCGGTGCCGATGTTGCCCGACCCGATGATCGCTGCGGTCAGCTTGGCTACCACGGGTTCCTCCTCATACTCGGTGAAAGTCGTTCGTGTCTAGTTGAAGTCGAGGGTGACGCGGCCCAGGCCGGCGAAGTCGGCCACGAAGTGATCGCCGGACGAGATGTCGATCGCCCGCGTCGCGGTGCCCGGTAGGATCACATCGCCCTTGCGCAGGCGCACCCCGAAGCCCTCGACCTTGCGCGCGAGCCAACTCACAGCGTTCAGCGGATGACCCAGTACCGCAGACGAATTGCCCTTGGCGACGATCTCGCCGTTGCGCGTCAGCGTCGCCTCGATGTCGCCGGTGTCGATCTCGGAGATCGGGACGCGTTGCTGACCGAGGATCCACCCACAGGACGACGCGTTGTCGGCGATCGTGTCGCAGAGCGTGATCTTCCAGTCCTTGATCCGGGAGTCGATCAACTCGATCGAGGGCACCACCCAGGCCACCGCGTCGATCACATCCTCGTTGGTGCAGCCCTCGCCCGGCAGGTCCTCGCCCAGGATGAAGCCGACCTCGACCTCGACGCGCGGGAAGCACAGCTTCTTCGCGTCGATCGGGGTGTGTTCGAAGTACTGCATGTCGTCGAGCAGATGACCGTAATCCGGCTCGTCGACGCCCATCATCTTCTGCATGGCCTCCGAGGCCAGGCCGACCTTGTGCCCGGCGACCTTCGCCCCGGCGTCGAGGCGCTTGCGGATGTTGATCAGCTGGATCTCGTAGGCGTCGACCACATCGAGGCCGGGGTGGGCGTCGGTGGGCCGGTCGATGGCGGTCGCCGACGCCTCCGCCCGCGCCAGATCGGCAGCGATCTGCTCGCGAATCCCCTGCTCAACCGCCATCGCCCTCGCCTTCCGAATGTGAACGTGTTCTAGTTTAGAACACGTTGCAGTGTCGGGGCACTCCTCGGTGCGATCGGTGAACTTTTTCGCGGCGACGCCGGGATCGACGATCACACCAGCGGCGGGGGACTACGGTCGTCGTCATGAGTTCCGAGTCCCCGAATCCCGTCTCGCCGGACGACGACGACACCGGCGAGGCCATCCTCACCTCCGTCAACGACGGAGTGGGAAGGCTGACGCTCAACAACCCCCGCCGCAAGAACGCCATCACCCTCGAGATGGCCGCGGCCATCGAGCGATTCTGTGATCGGGTCATCGACGACGACAACGTCGGCGCCGTCGTCGTGGACGCCGTCGGCTCCTACTTCTGCAGCGGCGCCGACACGAGAATCCTGGCCGCGGCGTCCGCCGATCCGGCCGCGCCGTCGTCGGTCGCGCAGCTGTCGGCCGTCTACCGCGCGTTCGTGCGGGTCGGCTCGTTGCCGGTACCGACAGTGGGGGTCGTCGTCGGCGGGGCTGTCGGCGCAGGCCTCAATCTCGCACTCGCCGTCGACCTGCTCGTCACCACGCCCGACGCCGTCCTCGACAGCGGATTCCTCGCTCGCGGGATACACCCCGGGGGCGGTCACCTCACGCTGTTGAATCGGGCGGTGGGCAGGGCGAACACCATCGCCCTCGCGGCGTGCGGCCAGTCGCTGTCCGGCGAGCAGGCCGTCGAGCGCGGCCTGGCGTACGCGGCTGCACCCCTTCCGGACATTCCGGCGATCGTCGACGGTCTGACCGGGCCCGCCGCGCGCGACCCCGAGTTGACGCGGCGTGTGATGGCCAGTGTCCGAATGGAACTCGGACCCCCGGCGGCGACGTGGGATTCGGCGATCGAGATCGAGCGCGGCACCCAGATGTGGTCGATGGCGCGCAAGGGGCAGAACTGGTCGTCCCGCGGTCCCGGCCGGTCATGAGCCGGGGCGCCGTCTCGGACGACGTCCTGCACTCCCTCCGCGACGAGGTGCGCGCCTTCCTGCGCACCGAACTCGCCGGCAGAGCCGATCCCGTCGACTGGGCGTCAGATCCCGTCGACCGTGCATCCAATCCCGTTGACCGTGCGCCCTAGTCCATACCGACACGCAGGCGGGACCGGAACTGTTGAGCCTGTTGAGGCCGTTGAATTCCTTACTCGGTGTGTCGGAAAGCCTGGCGTCGTCGCCTGAACACCCACCTTGACGAAGACGACCTGCGGCGGCCGATAGGAACCGGTGCGTTGATCAGGTCGTCCACGCCTGCCGCAGGCATCGACCTCTGGTCGCTTCGCCCCGTCGCCACCGGTCGACGTAGCGCCGACGGGATCGGACGCACAGTCAACGCGTAAAGCCGCCCAGTCGACGAAAACAGACGCCCAGTCGACGAAATCGGGCGCACAGTCGACGAGAACAGACGCCCAGTCGACGGGATCGGAAGCACCCCTGGCGTCCCATTTCTGAAACGTGTTCTAATTCAGGTAGAACACGTTCCAGCTGCGCGCACGAAGGGGACCCAATGGCCGGCTCGACCGAACCAGAACAGACCAGCACCCGATCCGAGACCCCGGCACCCGAGACGTTCGACGTCGTCGTCGTGGGAGCCGGCGGTGCGGGCCTGAGCGCGGCGATCACCGCAGCTCAGAAGGGCCTGTCGACGGTCCTGATCGAGAAGTCGCCGTACTGGGGCGGCTCGACGTCGCGGTCGGGCGGCGGGGTCTGGATCCCGAACAACTCGGTGCTGCGCCGCGACGGTGTCATCGACACACCGGACAAGGCCCGCGAGTACGTCCACGCGATCATCGGCGACCATGCCCCGGCCGATCGGATCGACGCCTACATCGACCGCGGGCCCGAGGCCCTCGACTTCCTGATGGCACACGCCCCCCTCGACCTCGAGTGGGTGAAGAACTACTCGGACTACTACCCGGAGGCACCCGGCGGCCGGCTCGCCGGACGGTCGATCGAGCCGCGCCCGTTCGACGCGCGCCGCCTCGGGGACGACCTGAAGACCCTGCACCCGCAGTACACCAAGGCACCACTGAACATGGTGGTGCTGCAGTCGGACTACCGCTGGCTCAACACCGGCCTGCGTCATTGGCGCGGTCCGCTGCGGATGGCGAAGGTCGGCAGCCGGTTCTTCTGGGCGCGCAGCCGGGGCAAGAAGCTGATCGCCATGGGCGCCGCGCTGGCCGCCGAACTCCTCATCGGCGTACGCCAGGCCGGCGTCCCGGTCCGGCTGAACACCGGCCTGGCCGACCTCATCACCGAAGACGGCCGCGTCGTCGGGGTGATCGCCGAGTCCGACGGCAAGCGCGTCGAGATCCGCGCACGCCACGGCGTGATCCTCGCCTGCGGCGGGTTCGAGCACAACGACGAGATGCGCAAGAAGTACCAGCGCGACCCGATCGGTTCCGAATGGACGACCGGCGCGCCGAGCAACACCGGCGACGGCATCAACGCCGGACTCAAGATCGGCGCCGCGGTGTCCCTGATGGACGACGCCTGGTGGGGCCCGACGATCCCGCTGCCGCGCGGTCCGTGGTTCGCGCTGTCGGAGCGGGCGGTACCCGGAACGTTCATGGTGAACACCCGCGGACAGCGCTACATGAACGAGTCCCTGCCGTATGTCGAAGCGGTGCACCAGATGTACGGCGGCCGGTTCGGTCAGGGCGAGGGTCCCGGCGAGAACGTGCCGTCGTGGCTCATCTTCGACCAGCGCTGTCGCAACCGCTACCTCTTCGCCGGCATCAACGCACGACAGCCGCTGCCCAAGAAGTGGTTCGAGTCGGGTGTCGTCGTCAAGGCCGACAGCATCGCGGCACTGGCCGAGAAGATCGGTGTGCCGGTCGACGCACTGACCGCCACCACCGAGCGGTTCAACAGTTTCGCCCGCAAGGGCGTCGACGAGGACTTCGGGCGTGGCACAAGCGGTTACGACCACTATTACGGCGACATCACCAACAAGCCCAACCCGAGCCTCGGCGAGGTCAGCAAGGGCCCGTTCTACGCGGTCAAGATGGTCCCGGGCGATCTCGGCACCAAGGGCGGGATCAATGCGGATGCGTCCGGTCGCGCTCTGCGGGCCGACGGCTCGGTCATCGAAGGTCTGTACGCGGCGGGCAACACCAGCGCCCCGGTCATGGGACACACCTACGCCGGTCCGGGCGCGACGATCGGTCCGGCCATGGTGTTCGGCTACCTCGCCGCCGCCGACATCGCCGCCAAGGCCGCCGCCCCCGCATCCACAGGAGCCTGACACGATGCCCATCGACCTCTCCGTCGCCCTCGGCGCCGAGCTGCCCGAGGTGAGCTTCGAATGGTCGGCGTCGGACGCCGCCCTCTACAACCTCGCGGTGGGTGCCGCATCGGACCCGATGGACACCACCGGACTCGAGTACGTCCACGACTCGACACCGAAGGTGCTGCCCACCTTCGCCACCGTGGCCGCCGGCTTCCACACCACCGAACCCCCGAAGGTGTCGTTCCCCGGCATCGACATCGACCTCGCGAAGGTCGTCCACGGCAGCCAGCAGGTGACGGCCTACCGGCCACTGCCGGCCGGCGGCAAGGCGACCACCCGCACCCGGATCGCCGAGATCCAGGACAAGGGTTCGGCCGCGGTGATCGTGCAGGAGTCGGTGACCGCCGACGACGACGGCCAGACACTCTGGACCTCCCGCTCGTCGATCTTCGCCAAGGGCGAGGGCGGCTTCGGCGGCGAACGCGGTTCGTCGGCGAGGGTCGACTATCCCGACCGCGCGCCGGATCATCGCCTGACCGTCGCGACGCTCCCCCAGCAGGCCCTGCTCTACCGGCTGTGCGGAGACCGCAATCCACTGCACTCCGACCCCGAATTCGCCTCTCGCGCCGGGTTTCCCCGACCGATCCTGCACGGCCTGTGCACCTACGGCACGGTCTGCCGCGCGATCGTCGACGAGGTTCTCGGTGGCGACGTGACCGCGGTCGCCGACTATTCGGCATCGTTCGCGGGCGTGGTGTTCCCGGGCGAGACCCTCGCGGTCGAGGTCTGGGAGGACGGCTCCCGGTTGCTGGCCACCGCGACCGTCGCCGAACGCGACGGCGCGAAGGCCCTCGGCAATGTGGTCTGCGAACGTCGCCGTTAGTCCCGGAGCCGCGACGGCTCGGACGCAGCCCGGAGACGCTGTCGCGCGGGGCCAGTACGCTACACACGCGGACCGCGAGGCGGCCCGCAGGTTCCGTGTCGCATATCCCCGAGGAGACGCCCATGAGCGATTCGCTGACGCCCCTACTCGCCGACAACCGCAGCGCACTGGTGACCGACCTCGTCGGTGTCATCGACGCCGAGGTGGCCGACCAGTCGGGTCTGAGCGGCGCTGCTGTGAAGACCGCCTACTCCGCGGTCCAGAAGGTGAAGCCCGGTGTCGTGCGCAGCGCCACCGATCAGATGGCCGAGGACTTCCTGAAGGCGCTGGCGCCGTTCTGGGATTCGAAGCCGGCCGGTGTCGCCTTCGGCGATCACCTGACGGCCCACAGCGATGCGGCGGCCGAGGCCCTGCTGTCGGTCACCGACGCGCAGGCGGAGACGGCCAAGCCCGCACTCGCCAAGGCGTACAACTCCCTGCGCGGCAAGGGGAAGAAGTACGTGATCGCGGCACTGCCGCGTCTGGGTGCCGCCATCGAGCGGCACGCCGCCTAGAAGTCGGCGCGCGCGTCGTCGGCGGTCACACCGACATCTCGACGGAGTCGGGTCAGACCGCCCCTCCGACGGAGTCGGGTCAGACCGCCGACGACGCGATGGCCACGAGAGCCACGACGACGCCGATGAGCGCGGCCAGCATCGACAGCACACGCCACACGTGGACGCGAGCGGGCGAGATCTCGGTCCCGTTCGGGGCGACGTCGGGCGATGCGGCCGGGGTCGCGACAGCGGGGGTAGCAGCGGCGGGGGTTCGTGCGATTCGGGGTGAGGCCATGACCTGTCACCACTTTCGGTTGTCCGGGGCCAACGGGGACCGGCACGGTCTCGCGTTCGCCCGGTGTCGATACTGCAGTGATAAATGTGTCACAAGTTACTCGAGTAGCGTTGGCGCCCACATAGCGTGTCGCGATAACGAAATCGCAACACAGGCTCGGCGACGGCGATCGTGCCTCCGATCGAACATGTGTCGCCGCATGCAGACCCCGAAAGCGCAGGACGCCGAATGAGATTACCGTCCGCCATCCGCCTCGACGCGAAGTCTGCGTGGCTCGTCCTCGTCGCCTGTCTGTCGGTCAGCATGGTCGTGGCCGCGATGGCGGCCCTCAACACCGCCCTGCCCGACATCGCGATCGACACCGGCGCCGACGCCGGACAGATGACGTGGATCGTCGACGGGTACACCCTGGCGCTCGCGGCGCTGCTGCTCCCGGCGGGCGCGATCGGCGATCGGCTGGGTCGCCGCGAGGTCCTGATCGCCGGCCTCGTGTTGTTCGGCGTCGCCTCGCTGGTGGCGATCTGGGTCGACGGCCCGACCCAGTTGATCCTGGCCCGGTGTTTCGCCGGAGCCGCCGCGGCGCTGATCATGCCGACTACGCTGTCCCTCATCACCTCCGGGATGCCGGAAGGTCAACGAGCGGTCGGGATCAGCATCTGGTCGGCGATCGCCGGCGGCGGAGCGATCGCCGGCTTCCTGGTCACCGGCCTCCTTCTCGAGTTCTTCTCCTGGCACTCGATCTTCATCACCTTCGCCGCGGCATCGGCCGTGGCTGCCGCCCTCTGTCTGACCATCGGCACGTCGAAGGACAGCGACCCCGGTCGCTTCGACATCTTGGGAACGGTGTGTTCGGTCCTCGCCATCACCGGAGTCGTCCTCGGTCTCCTGGAGGCTCCGCATCGGGGCTGGGCGGATCCCGTCGTCCTGGTCTGCATCATCGGGGGCGTGTTGCTCGCCGCGGCTTTCGTCGTCGTGGAACTGCGGTCGACGTCACCGCTGTTCGACGTCCGGCTACTCGGCAACCGCGCGTTCGGATCCGGGTCCCTGTCGGTCGCGGTCCAGTTCCTCGCCTCGTTCGGCATGTTCTACCTGCTGTTGCAACTGTTGCAGCTGGTGTTCGGTTACACGCCGCTGCAGTCCGCCCTCGCACTGATGCCGTTCGTGGCCGGCGTCGGCCTCACCACGCTGTTCGCGAACTGGCTTGCCGTGCGGCTCGATTCACTCAAGTTCGTGATCGCCGGCGGCGCGCTGCTGTCCGGTGTCGGCCTGATCCTCCTCGGTTCGTTCCGGTACGAGACCTACTGGACGCTGGCCGGGGTGGTCGCGGTGATCGCCGCGGGTATCGGCCTGGCCTCGGCGCCGGCGACGACGGCCATCATGTCCAATACCCCGCTCGACAACCAGGGCGTCGGCTCGGCGGTGAACGACACCGCCCGCGAGATCGGCGCGGCGATCGGCATCGCGATCGCCGGCAGCATCGTCGCCGCGGGGTATCAGTCGAGGATCGGTGACACCGCACAACTGGCGCGTGATCAGCTGGCCGCAGCCGGTCAGCAGCGGATCGCCGCCGGCGACAGCGCCGGTGGCCAGGCCATGATCGCCGAGGCCGAGCAGGCCTCGACGCTGATCGAACGGTCCCTCGCCGAGGCGACGGTGGTCGTCGACAGATTGTCCGGCCAGGCCGCCGACCTCGCGGAGACCATCGCCGAGGGCAGCCGAGAGGCCTTCTACGCCCCCTTCGAGCAGGCGTCGCTCGTGCTCGGCGGGATCATGCTCGTGAGTTCGGTGGCGCTACTGTGGCTGACCCCGCGGCGCGTCGTCGAGGTGCCGTCGGACGTGGCAGAGCCCGACCCGGACCGCGACGACACCTATGCCCGTGACTGAGTGACGTAGCCTGTCCCGGTGCTACTCACCGCGGACAGCGTCGCCGGCACCGTGGTCGGTGTCGCCGCCCTGCTCGTCGTGATCGTCGCGACCGTTGTCGCCCAGCGCATTCCGGCCGTGGTGGTGGCCGCACCGGTCGCCGCGTTGCTCATCGCGCTCGGTCTCGCCGACCTCCAGGACGCCGCCGACGAGATCACCACGATGGCGCCGACCATCGGCTTCCTGGCCGCGATGCTGGTGGTCGCCGACGCCTGTGCCCGCGCCGGCGTCTTCACCTGGATCGGGTCGCTCCTGGCCCGGTGGAGCAGGGCCTCGCCACATCGACTGTTGCGCATCGTCTTCCTCGCGGCCGCGGCGACGACCGCGGTCCTCAGCCTCGACACCACGATCGTCCTGCTGACCCCGGTGGCCGTCGCCACCGCACGGCGGATCGGCGCGCGGGTGACACCGGTGGCGTTCGCCAACGCCCACCTGGCCAACACCGCATCGACCCTCATGCCGGTGTCCAACCTGACCAACCTCCTGGCGTTCTCCGCGACCGGGCTGAGCTTCCTCGGTTTCACCGGCGTGATGCTGGCACCCTGGGTCGCCGCGATCGTCGTCGAATACCTGATCTTCCGCCTGTACTTCGCCGATTCGCTCGCGCGCACGGCGCCCGCCTCCGGTTCGGACTCCGGCGAGAACACCGCACCCGAGGACCCACCCCGCCCCACCCTGATGCTCGCAATGCTCGGGCTGCTCCTGGTCGCCTTCGTCGTGACCGAACCGCTGGGCGTCCCCCTGGCCGCGGTGGCCGGCGTTGGCGCGGTCGCGTTCACCGTGCCGCGGCTGCTCGACGCCCCGCTACCCACCATGCGGGACACGCTGATCGCGGTGAACATCCCCTTCCTCGGGTTCGTCGCCGTGCTCGGTGTCGTCATCCTCCCGGTTCGAACCGGCCCGATCGGCGACTGGATCGGCGGGTTGATCCCCGGCGAGTCCACCCTCCTCGCGCTGCTGGCGGTCGCCGCGCTGGCCGCGGTCCTGGCCAACCTGGTCAACAACCTGCCGGCGACCCTGCTCCTCATCCCGCTCGTCGCGCACGACCCGGGCTTGGTGCTCGCGATGCTCCTCGGGGTCAACCTCGGCCCCAACCTCGCCTACTTCGGGTCGCTGGCCAACCTGCTGTGGCGCGACATCATGCACCGCGACGGTTCCGGTGGGGGCACGGGCGCCCCGACCTCCCGCGAGTACCTCCGCCTCGGCGCACTCACCGTCCCGGCGACGCTCGTCGTCGCGGTGGTCGCCCTGTGGGCGGTGCTGCGGTTCACCTGACGACGGCCCGTAGAGTCACCCGTTCTACGCGCCGGTCGTGACTCGCAGGCGTGGGTGGGTGAAGGCGAAGACGGCGATGAGCAGGGTCGTGACCGTCGCGGCTACCAGCGGGGCTTGTTGGGAAGTCTCGTACAGAGCGGTCGCCGCCGCCGGCGCCACGATGAAGGTGAGGGCGTTCGTGGCGGCGACGAGTCCGGCGACACTGCCCTGCTCGTCGGCGGTGACAGCGAGCGACGCCCCGGCGGTGTACCCCGGCGCAGCCATGCCGAGGCCGACGCCGATGAGGAAGATCGCGACCAGCAGGCCGAGAGCTCCCCAGTCCGGGACCAGCAGACAGAAGCCGCCGAGCGCGATGAGCGCACCCACACGGATGTATCGCACCGGGGACCAGTGCAGTCGCGGTACCGCGATCCCCTGACTGATCACGAGGCCGACGCCGGCGATCAGCAGGGCGATCCCGGTGATGAGGGTGGCCTGCTCGGTATCGAGCGCGAGGCGGTCCTGGACCAGGAAGCCGACGAGGATCTGGATGAACCCCAGCGCCGTGAACAGCCCGAAGGAAATCAACAGGAAAGGCCACACCCGCTGATCGGTGAACGACACCCGGCGCGGAGCAACCGTCTCCTCGGCCGGTTCGGCTGGACGCAGCGCGATGACGATCACGAGCAGGGTTGCGGCGAGCATCACGGGCACGGCCCACAGCGGCACCAGGGTCGACACACCTCCCAACAGCCCGCCCGCCGCAGCGCCGACGATCATGGAGGTGCCGGTGGCGGCGCCGATCGCGGCCACGCCTCGTACGCGCTCGTCGACGGTGGGCGTGACCGAGGCGATGTAGGCCTGAGCGGTGGGGATCACCGCCGCCTCGGACAGGCCGAACCACACGCCCCGGACCAGCAGCATCACGACGAAAACGGCACCGGCCGACAGGGCGCCCTCGACGCCTGCCTGTGCGGCCGCGGCGAACACGACCATCGCGCACGTCCCGCTGGCGACCGTGGCCGTCAGGATGCGTTTGGGGCCGACCCGCTGAGACAGCCGACCCCAGATGGGACCGGCCACCGCGATACATGCCGCCGCGGTGGACACCACGAGCCCGACCTGCCACTCCGCGATTCCGATCTCACGTGACAGTGGCGCGATCAACGGGGTCATGACCATCATGGCGGTGTATGTCAGGAACACCGTCGCGACCACCAGACGAACCTGCCGCCGGCTCGCCGCCTGGGATGTTCCGTGCACTGCTGAGGGGGCGGTGGTCACGCGTCGCCTTTCGCTGGGGAGGCGGTCCGGCGGTGGTGGGCGGGGCCCGCATCCTCGACGTGAGGGGGGTACGGATGGGTTGCGTTCATACTCGTTTCCTCCGTATGTCGTTCTGCCACAGCGCATGTCGACGCCACTGTTGGCTTGCCTGCTGGTATCCGCGGCAGCGGGTGCGGCCGTGGTGTCCGCTGCTCAGCCCCGCGGGCGCTCCACGTCGACGACCACCTCTTCCCGCGGGCGCGCCACTCAATGTAACTTAGGCTTACCTAATTATCGACAGCGGGTTGATGCCGATGCGCGCGCGGGGCGACCGGGACGCGCACGGATGGCAGGTCCTCGATCCGGTTCCTACCATGACCACATGCTCACCGCGCTCGTGTCCTTCGTCGTCACCGCGACGCTGATCGTGCTGCTGCCGGGTCCGGACACGCTGGTGGTTCTGCGCGGAGTGGTACGCGGAGGACGCGGAGAGGCGATGCGCACCGCCGCCGGGGTCGTGTGCGGTCTGATGGTCTGGGTCACCGCGGCCGTGCTCGGCCTGTCGGCGCTGCTGCAGGCCAGCCAGACCGGTTACGAGATCCTCAAGATCATCGGAGCCTGTTATCTCGTGTGGATGGGTATCAGCTCGGTCCGCGCGTTGCTGCGGGCCGCACCCGACCTCGCGGCCGCTCAGGAGGCCGCCGCGCCCCCGGCCGACCGAAGGGTCGGGCTGCTGTTCTCGGGCTTCACCGCCGGATTGCTCACCAACATGCTCAACCCGAAGATCGGCATCCTGTTCATCAGTCTCCTGCCCGGCTTCGTGCCGGACGGGTACTCGACGGGATGGACGACCCTCGGGCTGGGGGCCACCTACATCGCGCTCACCGCGGCGTACTTCACCGTGCTGGTGGGCGCGGCCGGCCGCATCGCGGGATGGCTCCAGAGCGCACGAATCCGCCGTCGCGTCGAAGCGATCGGCGGAGTCGCGTTGATCGGGCTCGGAGTGCGCCTCGCACTCGAGGGCTGATCAGACCGCGGCGGTCTCCTGGGCCGCCGCCGCGGCCTTGGCCCAGCGGTAGTCGGCCTTGCCGGCCGGGGTCCGCTTGACCTCGTCGACGAAGACGACGGTACGCGGAACCTTGTAGCGGGCCAGGCTCTCCCGACAGTGGTCCTGGATCTCCTCGAGCGACGGCTCGTCGGACCCGTCGGCGACGGCGATGACCGCGGCGACGCGCTGCCCGTACTTCTCGTCGGGAACCGGGACCACCAGCGCGTCGGCGATCGCGGGGTGCCCGTGCAGCGCGGCCTCGACCTCCTCGGCGTAGACCTTCTCACCACCGGTGTTGATGCACTGGGAGCCACGTCCGAGAAACACGATCGACCCGTCGGCCTCCACTGTGCCCATGTCGCCCAGGATCGAGATCCGGGTCCCGTCGGCCAGCGTCGGGAACGTCTTCGCCGTCTTCTCCTCGTCCTTGTAATAGCCGAGCGGGACGTTGCCGATGCGCGCGATGTAACCGACCTCCCCCGACCCGGGCTCGATCTTGTTGTGCCGCTCGTCCACCACCATCATCCGGTCGGTCGGCGGGACCTTCAGGTTCCCGTTCTCGTCCATCATGATCTCGCCGTCGTTCCCCGACTCCGACGCCCCGAAGTTGTCGCGCAGCACCAGATCCGGCTTCACCGCGAGCATGCGGTCACGCACGTGCTGGGACCAGATCGCACCACCGGAGGTGATCGAGAACATCGACGACAGGTCGACGGCGTCCTTGCGCTTCTCGAGCTCCTCGACGAGGGGCATGCCCATGGCGTCGCCGACGATGAGGACGATGTTCACCTTCTCCTTCTCGATCTCGGTGACGATGGCCTCGGGATCGAAATCCCGTTGGATGACCAGGCGTCCGCCGAGGGTGAAGAACGTGAAGAGCGAGTACGACGCCGCGCCGTGCATGAGCGGGGCCGCGAGCAGGAACGCGATGGGCGGGAAATCCTTGACCGCCGTGCCGATCTCCTCCAGATCCCGGCGGGCCTCTCCGTACGGGTTCCCGCCGGAGAGCGGCTTGCGGAAGAAGTCGTCGTGCTGCCACATGACGCCCTTCGGGTACCCCGTGGTGCCGCCGGTGTAGAGCAGGTACAGCTCCTCGCCGTTGCGCGGCTCGAAGTCCCGGCCGTCCGGTGTGGATTCCGCATCGGCGAAGGACACGATCTCGACGACGCGACCGTCGGGCAGGTCGGCAGCTGCCGCACGCAGTTCCTCCACGACGTCACCGATGACGAAGACCGTACGCACGGTGGGCGTCTCGGCGAGAAGTGCCGCCACACTGCGCTGATGCTCGGGCAGTTCGACGATGATCGCGCGGGAGTCGGAGTTGTCGAAGATGTACTGCAGTTCGGCGTTGGTGTAGCGGTAGTTCACGTTGACCGGAACGGCACGGACCTTCAGCAGCCCCAGCAGGCTCGTCACGTGCTCGACGCTGTTCTTCAGGAACAGGGCGACGTTGTCGAACGCGCCGATCCCCGCGCCGGCGAACAGATGTGCCACCTGGTTGGAGAGGGTGTCGAGTTCGGCGTAGCTGATCTGGCGACCCTGGTAGCTGAGCGCGATCCGCTCGGGCACCGAGTCGGCCACGGTCTCGAAGACATCGGCGAGGTTGAACTTCATCGTGCGCGCTCCTTGGTCATACGGAGTGGGTGGATCGAGTGGAAGAGCATCGGATGTCGCGGCGTCATGCGGTCAGCACCAATCCGCTTGTGGGAACACCGGTCCCCGCGGTCACGACGACCTTCTCGGCGCCGCCGACCTGGTTGACCGAGGTCCCGCGGATCTGTCGGACCCCTTCGGCGATCCCGTTCATCCCGTGGATGTAGGCCTCGCCCAGCTGGCCACCGTGCGTGTTCAGCGGCAGCCGGCCACCGACCTCGAGGGCTCCCGGTTCCCGGACGAAGTCCTTGGCCTCGCCCCGCCCGCAGAATCCGAGTTCCTCGAGCTGCAGGAGTGTGTACGGCGTGAAGTGGTCGTAGAGGATCGCCATGTCCATGTCGTCGGGACGCAGGCCCGACTGCGACCACAGCTGACGGCCGACGAGTCCCATCTCCGGCAGACCCGCCAGCTCCTGCCGGTAATAGCTGGTCATGATGTACTGATCGGCGGCACTACCGGCCGCGGCGGCCGCGATCACGGCGGGCTTGTGCGGCAGGTCCTTCGCACGTTCGGCCGACACGATGACCAGTGCGACACCGCCGTCGGATTCCTGGCAGCAGTCGAGCAGATGCAACGGCTCGGCGATGTAGCGCGAGTTCTGGTGATCCTCCAGAGTGATCGGCTTGTCATAGAAGAACGCGTCCGGGTTCACCGCCGCGTGCTTGCGGTCCACGACGGCGATACGACCGAAATCCTCACTGGTGGCCCCGAAGTCGTGCATGTAGCGCTGGGCGATCATCGCGACGAACGCGGCGGGGGTGGACAGTCCGTGCGGATAGGTGAAGGCGTTCTCGGTACCCGAGGAGTTCTCCTGGTTCGCCACCGCCGAATTCACCTGTCCGAAGCGCAATCCGGACCGCTCGTTGAAGGCACGGTAGGCCACCACGACATCGGCGACGCCCGTGGCCACCGCCATCGCGGCCTGCTGGACCGTGGCACACGCCGCACCTCCGCCGTAGTGGATCCGCGAGAAGTACGTCAGGTCTTTGATACCCACGGCCCGGGCGACCGAGATCTCGCTGTTGGTGTCCATCGTGAACGTGACGAGACCGTCGACGTCGGCGGGTGTGAGGCCGGCGTCGGCGATCGCCGCCGACACCGCCTCCGCGGCGAGCCGCAGCTCGCTGCGTCCGGAATCCTTGGAGAACTCGGTGGCACCGATCCCGGCGATCACGGCCTGCCCGGACAGCGACCCCATCAGACGTCCTCCCCTCGGCTCGTGGAGACGGCCGCATCGTCGACGCTCAGCGTGACCGTCGAGATCACGTGCTTGCCGAGCGAATTGGTCCCGGTCACGGCGACCGTGATCACCCCGGCATCGATCTCGGTGACCTCACCGGTGAAGGTGACGGTGTCGTAGGCATACCAGGGGACACCGAGTTTCAGTGCGATGGAACGGATTCTGGCAGACGGACCGGCCCAGTCGGTGACGAACCGCTCCACCAGCCCGGTGTCGGTGAGGATGTTGACGAAGATGTCCTTGGACCCCTTCGCCTGCGCGAGGTCGCGATCGTGGTGCACGTCCTGGAAATCGCGCGTGGCCAGCGCGGTCGCCACCACGAACGTGGGTGTCGCCTCGATCGTCAACGGCGGCAGCGTCGTTCCGACGGCCGCGGGGTGTGCGGCAACGCTCGTCATGCGGATTCCCCTTCCGTGGTCGTGGCCGGTTCCCATGCGTGCAGGGTCCACGCAGCGGTGCCGGCCGCCTCGTCGGCCGGGAAGTCCAGATAGGTTGCGCGCACGCGCATGCCGATCGACACGTCGTCCGGCTCCACGCCCCGGAGTTCGCCGAGCATCCGAACCCCCTCGTCGAGTTCGACGAGCGCCACCACGAACGGCAACCGGCGGCCGGGCACCTTCGGCGCGCGGTGGACGACGTAGCTGTAGACGACGCCGGTACCGGCCGCGACCACATAATCCGTCGGCGGCACGGTTCCGTCGGCCTCACGCGGTTTCCAGGTGGCCGGCACCGGCGGGTGCCGCAGTGCGCCGTCGCCGTCCCGTTGGATGCGCAGTTCGTGCGCGGCCACCCCCTCCCAGAAGAAGGCGGTGTCCCGGGACGCGCTGGGTCTGAGCAGCCGCGCCGGGTCCAGGTCGTCGGGTGTCGCGGCCGCCGCCGGCACCTGCTCGGGCGTGGCCTTCTGTGCAGCGGGTCGGAACTTCAGGATGCGGAAACGCATCTCGGCGACGACCTCGCGCTCCCCGGTCTCACCTCCGACCGACCAGACGTTCCGGGTGGTGAAGAACCAGCCCTCGCCGAGGGCGGTGTTCTTCGGCCCCACCACCTCGACGAGTTCGGCCGACAGCGCGACCTCTTCGCCCGGCCGGGTGTAGCGGTGGTAGACGGTGTCGCAGTTGGTCGCCACCACCGAGGTGAAGCCGGCCTCGTCGAAGAGTTCGCTCGCGCGACCCAGCGGGTCGTCGGCCGTCCGCACCCCGTGCAGGCCCCGCATCGTCCACACCTGTGCCATCGCGGGCGGCGCGACGATGCCGGGATGCCCGGCGTCCCGGGCGGCGTGGGCATCGGTGTAGACGGGGTTGGTGTCCCCCATCGCCTCCACCCAGTTGTTGATCATGGGCTGGTTGATCGGGTCCCGGCCGGCGACCGGCGAGCTCGGTCCGGCGTCGATGATCTCCTGCGCGGCGGCTCGGATCGCCTCGTCTCCGACGACGCCGTCGCGGGCGAGTTCGGGCGCGCTCACCGCTTGGCCCGCGGTAGTCCGAGACCGGCGGTCGCGATCATGTCGCGCATGACCTCGTTGACCCCGCCGCCGAACGTGATGACCACGTGCCGCTTCTGCTGCACGTCGAGCCAGTTCACCAGCGCCGCGGTCTCGGGATCGGTGAAATCGCCGTAGCGGCCCACGATCTCGTCGACCATCCGGCAGACGGTCTGGATGCGCTCGGTCGAGAACACCTTGGTCGCAGCCGCATCGGCCATCGAGATGGCCTCACCGGTCGCGGCCACCTGCCAGTTGAGCAACTCGTTGATTCGTCCGTAGGCGTCGATGGTGGCGAGCGCGCGGCGGACGTCCGGATGCTTGGCGATGACCGTTCCGTCGGGACCCGGTCGCTGCGCCCAGGCACGCACCCGCGCCGCGAGGCCGTCGATGCGGCCGGCGGGACCGAGCATGACGCGCTCGTGATTGAGCTGCGTCGTGATCAGTTTCCAGCCGCCGCCCTCCTCACCGACGCGCATCGACACCGGTACCCGAACATCTTGGTAATAAGTGGCATTCACGTGGTGGGCGCCGTCGGCGGTGATGATCGGCGTCCAGGTGAAACCGGGGTCGGAGGTGTCGACGATGAGGATCGAGATGCCCTTGTGCTTGGGTGCATCCCGGTCGGTCCGCACGGCGAGCCAGATGTAGTCGGCGTCGTGACCGCCCGTGGTGAAGATCTTCTGCCCGTTGACCACGTAGTGGTCGCCGTCGCGGACCGCGGTGGTGGTCAGCGAGGCCAGATCGGTGCCGGCCTCGGGCTCGGTGTAACCGATCGCGAAATGCACGTCGCCGGCAAGGATCGCGGGCAGGAACTTCTGCTTCTGCTCCTCGGTGCCGTGGACCTGAAGCGTCGGCCCGACGGTCTGCAGCGTCACCGACGGCAGTGGGACGTCGGCGCGCACGGCCTCGTTGGTGAAGATCTGCTGTTCGATCTCACCGAAGCCCTTGCCGCCGAACTCCTTCGGCCAACCGACTCCCAGCCAGCCGTCGTCACCCATCCGCTTGATGACCTTGCGATAGGTCGGTCCGTGGCGTTCGGTGAGCATCACCGCCGCCTCGTCGGGTGTGACCAGGTCGGCGAAGTACTCGCGCAGTTCGGCGCGCAACGCGCGCTGTTCCGGGGTGAGATCAATGAACATCGGGCACCTCTGCGATACGGGTGTCGTCGGCGGGGACGTCGGTGATGTCGGCGAGTTCGTCGAGCCGCACGTGTGCGCCGCCCACCAGCCGCGCCAGATCCTTGGTGAGCGAGAAGTAGCGATGGAGCGGATAGGTGATGTCGACGCCGATCCCGCCGTGCAGGTGGGTCATCGTCCGGGTGGTCGGCGGGATCTCCTCGGCCAGCCAGTAGGCGGCGATCGCGAGATCGGTCGACGCGTCGAGTCCCTCGGACAGTCGCCAGGCCGCGGCGGTGGTCGCCAGTTCCATCGACCGCCCGACGACGTAGATGTCGGCCAGTTGCTGGCCCACCGCCTGGAACAGGGCGATCGGCTTGCCGAACTGTTCGCGGGTGGAGACGTGATCGGCGGTCAGGCGGGTGGCGCCGGCGACCAGGCCGTCCGCATAGGCGCACAGCGCGAGGCGATACCGGTCGCGGAGGATCGCGAGATCGCGAACCACGATGTCGGCGTCGTCGACGGGTACGTCGTCGAAGGTCACCGTGTACTCGCCCCAGCCGCTCGAGGTCGGCGTACGCGTGACGGCGACCCCGTCGGCGCCCGGCGACACGGCCACGACGCCCGCGTCGGCGGCCACGAGGAACAGCGAGGCACCGTCGGCGTGCAGCACCCCGACCTTCGTCCCGGTGAGCCGACCGTCGCGGACGGAGGTCCGCGGGGTGGCGGTCAGGGCGTCGCCGTGTTCGCCGATCGCGACCGAGACCCAGCTTCCGCCGGTGAGCGAGCCCCCGAACCGCGACCACACCGATCCCTCGCCCGTCTGGGCGTCGGCCTTCGCGAACACGAGCGCCGCGGTCAGCGAACCGAGAGCGGGCGTCACGGCCGCTGCGCGTCCCATCCGGCGGAACAACGGGAGCAGACCCGATTCGTCGACGTCGTCACCGTCGAGTGCGGCCGGCAGCGGCAGCGCGAGCAGGCCGGCGTCGACGAGCGCCTGCCAGCCGTCGGCCTCGAACCCGCCTCGCGTCGTACCCGTGCCGTCGGAATCGCGACCACCGAACGTCGACTCCCAGTCGGGCTGTCGTCGCGCGAACACGTCCTCGGCGACGTCGCGAACCGCGATCGCCGTGCCGTCCAGGGCAAAGTCCACCCTGTGCCTCCCTCACCATGAACCCGTCAAGAACTAGAACCTGTTCTAGTTGTATCAGAGTCCGCGCGCACGGGTGTCGGAATCGGCGCTTATCTGCGGTTTCGGGACTTTCGGGGGCAGTCAGGACCGAGGCAAACCGAGAATGCGTTCCGCCGCGGCCGTGCGCAGGATCTGAGTCGTCCCGCCCGCGATGGACAGGCAGCGGTTCTGCAGGACCGCGTCGGACGCCTCGGACGCCGCCAGACCGGCCACCCCCAGGAGCCGCAACGCCAGATCGGGCACCGACTGCCGGTGTTCGACGCCGATCAGTTTGCGCACACTCGACAGCGCGCCGGGGTCGAGCCCGGCCAGCTGCCTCGTCGCCGCACGAGCGTCGAGAACCCGGCCGACATGCGCGTCGGCGAGCTGGGTGCCGAGCGCACCGAGCTCCTCGGCGGTCAGCTCCCGCCCCATCGATCGCACCTGCGACAGCAGCGACTCCATCTCCTTGCCGAGACCGGTCCCGCCCATCGCCACCCGCTCGTTCGCGAGCGTGGTCCGGGCCAGCCGCCAGCCGCCGTTCACCTCGCCGACGACACAGTCATCGGGTACGACGACGCCGTCGAGGAAGACCTCGTTGAAGTTGGCTCGCCCGGAGAGCTCACGCAGCGGACGGATGTCGATGCCGGGCGAACCCATGTCGACGAGGAAGTACGTGATGCCCTTGTTCTTCGGCGCCTCGGGATCGGTGCGCGCGAGACAGATCGCCCACTGCGCGGTGTGGGCCTGCGAAGTCCAGATCTTCTGGCCGTCCAGCCGCCAGCCGCCCTCCACCCGCACCGCTCGGGTCCGCAACGCGGCCAGGTCCGAGCCCGCCTCGGGCTCGGAGAACAGCTGGCACCACACCAGGTCGCCGGCGAGCGTCGGCGCGACGAACCGCTCGCGCTGCGCATCCGTGCCGTGCTCCAGGATCGTCGGGATCGCCCACGCCCCGATCACCAGATCGGGTCGCTCGATCCCGGCCGACTCGAGTTCGGTGTCGATCAGCAACTGCAGCGCCGCATCCGCACCCAGGCCGTGCGGTGCCGGCCAGTGCGGGGTCAGGTAGCCGGTCTCGGCGAGGAGCCGGCGGCGATCACCCGGATCGGCATCGGCGATCGCCGCGACGGTCGCCCGGACCTCGTCGCGGCGGTCCTCGACCTGCGAGAGGTCGAGGCGGAAACGTCGTCGCGTCCCCGCGAGTCCGAGTCCGGCGAGCGCCGCGGCGTGCGCCGAGGCGTTCGCCAACGCCGCCTGTGCGGCGAGCGCCGCCCGGAGATAGAGGTGGGCGTCGTGCTCGAAGGTGAAGCCGATGCCACCGAGGACCTGCACGCAGTCCTTGGTGTTGGCGACCGGGTCGCGGGCCACCACGACGTCGGCGGCCAGCCCGCTGATCTCGAGTTGCTCACGCGCGGTGTCGAGTTCGTCTGCGGACCCGCCCGTCTCCGCCCCTCCCGAGGCGGCCGCGAGTACGTCGTCGACCGCCCGGGCGACGTCCCACGCGACCGCGGTGACCCGTTCGCTGCGGCACAACATCTCTGCACAGATGTGCTTGATCGCCTGGAAGGAACCGATCGGCACCCCGAACTGGGTGCGGACCTTCGCGTACTCGACGGCGGTGTCGAGCGCCCAGCGGGTGACACCGCTCTGATACGCGGCGAGTGTCGCCGACAGCAGTCCGGCGACGAACGTCCCGTCCCGGAGTTCGATCAGGTCGTCGACCGCGATCTCGGACACGCGGACGCGGCTGACCGACGCGGTGCCGTCGAGCGGGGTCTGCGGCGCGACGTCGGCGACACCGGCACCCGGTGGGACGATCCACCAGGACCGCTCCCGATCCGCGGTGCCGAACTCGACCAGAACGGCGCACCCGTCGACGTAACCGGCGACGAGTCCGAGGTCGATCTCGCCGTCGGACAGTTCGAGGGCCACCCCGGCATAGCCGGCCGCGGGCGTCACCACCGGCACCGATCCGGTCAGCAGGTCCGGCAACAGCGCGGCGCCTCGGTCGGCGTCGCTCTCGTGCGAACCGCCGCGGAGAACCGCCAGCGCGATCGCCGCCGTCACCGTCGGACCGAGCGGGCCGGGGACGAGGTCGACCCCGCACTGTTCGAGCATGGCGGCCACGTCCAGGAAGCTCGCACCGAGGCCGTCGGACGCCTCCGGAACCGCGGCGGCGAACACGCCCAGATCGGCGATCTGGGAAAGTAGTTGCGTCCACTGGTCGCGGGGCTTGTCGATGTCGGAACGGACGATGTCGGTCACACTGGTGGAGCGCGCCCAGGACGCGATGCTGTCACGCACCGCGATCTGCTCGGAAGACGTGGCGATTGTCACTGGCAATCCCTGTATGTCGAGTTGTGACGAATAATTAGAACCTGTTCTAATATGCCATGGGTGTACTCGGATCGGGTAGCCACCCGCGATCCACCCGCCAGAGACGTTTTTGACACGTGAGGATGTTCGAGAGCACATGGCCCGTTCTGCACCCGGCAACGCCGCGGTCGACGCTCCCAACGGGGCTGCGGCGTCCGCCGCTTCGCCCGAAGCCGGCTCCACCGCGCAGCGCGAACGCCGCCGCCGCATCCTCGACGCCACCCTCGCGCTGGCGTCCAAGGGCGGGTACGACGCCGTGCAGATGCGCACTGTCGCCGACAAGGCCGATGTGGCCGTCGGCACGCTGTATCGCTACTTCCCGTCGAAGGTCCACCTGCTCGTCACCGCCCTGGCCCGGGAGTTCGAGCGCGTCGAGTCCAAGGTCGATCGTTCGCAGTTGCGGGGCGACACCGCGATCGACCGCCTCCGCCACGTCCTGGACATGATCACGTTCGCCATGCAGCGCGATCCCCTCCTGACCGAGGCCATGACGCGCGCGTTCATGTTCGCCGACGCGTCCGCGACCGCCGAGGTCGACCAGGTGGCCGGGATCATCGACCGGCTCCTCGCCGGCGCCATCGTCGACGACGGCGAACCCACCGAAGAAGACCTGGCGATCGCTCGCGTCCTCTCCGATGTGTGGATGTCGAACCTGGTGCAGTGGCTCACCCGTCGCGCATCGGCGACCGATGTCACCAACCGACTCGAGCTGACCGTCCGGCTCCTGCTCAAAGACCGCGCCAAGTAGCAACCCGGAGTTCCCCACGGCCCGACGACGTCACAACTGGGTGACGACGGATCGCCTCGGTTGGGACCACCCACTCAACTCGGCTACCTTTGTTACGTCTGAGAATTTTGTTAACAGAAGGGGCTAGAGGTGCGATCCTCCTGGTTGCGACGACTGTGCGTCGCCGGCTGTGCCGTGGCGGTCGCGACCGCCGGATGGGCTCCGGCCGCGCTGGCCGAACCCACCCCCGACCCCGATCGCGCCCGCATCGACACCGTGGTCCACGACTCGGCCCAGCAGTCGACTCTCATCGTGTACTCGGCGGCGATGCGCAAGCTCATCCCCGTCAACGTCCTGCGCCCCAAGGACACCACCAAGTCGCGCCCCACGCTCTACCTGCTCAACGGCGCCGGTGGCGGCGAGGACTCGGCGACCTGGGCGGCCAAGACCCAGTACGCGAAGTTCTTCTCCGACAAGGACGTCAACGTCGTGACGCCGATCGGCGGCGCATTCTCGTATTACACCGACTGGCAGCAGGACGATCCGGTGCTCGGCCGCAACAAGTGGACGACGTTCCTCACCAAGGAGCTCCCACCGTTGGTGGACAAGGAATTCGACACCACCAAGGTCAACGCGATCGCCGGGATCTCGATGGCCGGCACGTCGGTGCTCAACCTCGCGATCGCCGCACCCAAGCTCTATCGGTCGGCCGCCGCCTACAGCGGATGCGCCCGCACCAGTGATCCGGTGGGACAGGCCTACATCCGGATGGTCGTCGCCGACCGCGGGCAGGGCAATCTGACCAACATGTGGGGACCGGTCAACTCGGCCGGCTGGCGGGACAACGACCCGTACATCCACGCGGACAAGCTGCGCGGCACCAAGGTCTACATGACCAGCGGGACCGGCATGCCCGGCCAGTTCGACCGGCTCGAGGCACCGCTGGTCGCGGGCGATCCGCTGACGCTGGCCAACCAGATGGTCATCGGCGGCATCATCGAGGCCGCGGTCAACGAGTGCACCAAGCAGATGGTCTCGCGCATGCGGGCGCTCAAGGTGCCGCACGAGGTCACCTTCCGGCCGAGCGGCACCCATTCCTGGGGTTACTGGGAACGCGACCTCGAGACCACCTGGCCGAAGATCGCGGCAGACCTGAGGTGAGCGACGCATCGGACCGCTTGTGGGCCGATGACCTGACCGTGGGCCAGATCTTCGAATTCGGCACGCATTTCGTCAGCGAGGACGAACTCCTCGACTTCGCTCGCGCGTGGGATCCGCAGGATTTCCACACCGACCCCGATGTCGCCGGACGGGGCCCCTACGGAGGACTGATCGCCAGTGGGCTGCACACGATGTCGATCTACCAGAAGCTCAATGTCACCGGCGTGCTGAACAATTGGCGGGTGATCGCCGGCAAGCGACTCGGCGACGTGGAATTCCTGCGTCCGGTGCGTCCCGGCGACACCCTCACCGGCTCGACCGTCATCGACGCGATCGAGTTCGACGACCGCGACCGCGCTCTGGTCACCTCGTCGGCGGAGCTGCGCAACGCCGAGGGCAAACCGGTGATGCGCACCGTCGTCGAGGCCTATGTGCACGCCCGCCCGGGTCGCGCGCACACCTGACGTCTGCTCGGTTCACCACCGCGGTCACCGGTGCGAGGCGAACCGCCCCGGTCGTCCCGCCGGCCCCGCCCGGAGGTGACCCGCCGGGCGGATCTCGCGGCGCGCCTACGATGGTCGTCGATGACCGACGACCGTGTTCCCGAGATCGCAGACCTACCGCGGGACCGTGAACCGGGCGGTCGTCGCCCCGACGAGCCCGAGCGGACCAGCATGTTCGCATCGTTGCGCATCCCCAACTATCGCCTCTTCTACGCGGGGATGGCCGTCTCGATGACGGGTTCGTGGATGCAGGCCACAGCGCAGGCGTGGCTCGTCCTGACGCTGAGCGGATCGGCGTCCGTCCTCGGTCTCGTCGTCGCCCTCCAGGCGCTACCCGTCCTGCTCATCGGTCCGTACGCCGGGGTCATCGCCGACCGCGTCGACCGGCGCCGGTTGCTCATCGTCCTGCAGTCGGTGATGGGGTTGCTGGCCGCGGTGCTCGCTGCCATCACCCTCACCGGGGCGGTGCAGGTCTGGCACGTGGGCGTACTGGCCGTGATGCTCGGGCTCGGGCACGCCTTCGAACAGCCGGCGCGACAGGCGTTCATCCACCAGATCGTCGGCAAGGACCTGCTCCGCAACGCGGTCACACTCAACTCGGTGATGGTGAACGCTGCCCGCGCGGTGGGTCCGGCGGTCGCCGGTGTGGTCCTCGGCCTCGTCGGATCCGGTGCGTGCTTCGCCGTCAACGCCGTCAGCTTCGTCGCCGTGGTCGCCTCTCTCTCGCGCTCGACTCGTCGAAGATCACCACCGAGACACCTATTCCCCGTGCCAAGGGCCAGTTGCGCGAAGGTCTCCGCTATGTCCGGGGCAGCCCCGCGCTGTGGATCCCGCTGGCCACGATGGCGCTCGTCGGCACCCTGACCTACAACTTCCCGGTCACCCTGCCGGCCGCCGCGGACTTCGTGTTCGACGGCGGGCCGGAGGCCCTCGGCTTCATGACGTCGGCGATGGGGGTGGGCGCAGTCGTCGGCGGACTCGTGGTCGCCGCCCGCGGGAGCACCGGCCTGCGCCCACTCACGCTGGCCGCCTTCGGCTTCGGGGTCACCGTCGCGGCGACCGCCCTCGCGCCGAATCTGCCGACCGCGATCTGCGCACTCTTCGGGGTCGGCTGGCTCAGCGTCACGTTCATGTCGACCGGCAACGCCACCTTGCAGCTCAATTCCGAACCGCGGATGCGGGGTCGGGTGATGGCACTGTGGTCGGTGGCCTTCATGGGTTCCACGCCGATCGGGGGGCCGATCGTCGGCGCGATCATCGAGACGTTCGACGCCCGTGTCGGTCTCGCCGTCGGAGCCGCCGCCTGCCTGCTCGCCGGAACACTCGCCCTCCTCGCCACCCGCCGCAGCGGGGCCGCCATCACCTAGACCAGTGGCCGTCCGGTCCTGGCCCGAAGCCGGACGTCGGCCAGCAGGAGCCGAAAACCCAACTGCGACAGCCACAACGGCGTGCGACGTTCCTTGGCGACGAGCCGGCCGACGTAAGCGTCGAACCACGCCTGGTCCTCGTCGGTCCACTCGACCCGGAGGGCGTCCCGGAACGGCTGCGGCAGATACCCGATGGTCCGGCGGAGCTTGACCGGACCGTACTTCTCCTGGATGCGGGTGGGCGCGTAGCCGAAGTTGGCGATGTCGAGCAGGAAGTCGCGGATCTCGTCACTGATCTCGATCCGCGAGACCTGCTCGTCCCAGAAGGTCGTGAACTCATCACGCGAGGCCGGCCAAGCCTCCGCGGGCATCTGCAGGGTCGTGCCGCAGACCTTGCCCTGCTGGTAGAACTTCTCGCGCTCCTCGTCCTGCAGCGGTCCGTGGACACGCTCGTAGATGTCCTCCCACCCGTAGTAGAGGCAGGCGGCGACCCAGAGCTGCAGGTCGGTGTTCATCGCGTTGTACTCCACCGGACTGTCCGCATCCGAACGCACCTGCGCGTGCTGCCGGTTGACGGCATGCCGGTAACGGCGCCGGTCGTCGGCGTTGCCCAGCATCGCGACCGCCAGATACGAGGCGGTGGTCCGCGCGCGTTTGACCGGATGCCGATCGAGCCGCCCGTTCTCGACCTTGCTGTGTGCGACTCCGTATCCGACCGCCGGGTTCGCCAGCTGCATGATCACGTTCGTCGTGCTCATCGTCTGCCCCATCGTCAGCGGCGAACGCGCGAAGAAACTGCTGTCGATATCGTCCATCTCCGCCCGCGACATGCGCTGATCACCCTGCGTCATGGCCCCACCCATTCTGATAACACGTGTTGTCTGATTGTCTTGCTGTCAGCTTAGCGCCTGTTTGCGCACCGGTCGACAGCACTGGGTGAGAGCACCGGCCGAGCGACCCCGAACGCGGCGAACCCCGGCTCACTCCGAGGTGAGCCGGGGTTCGGCGGCGATCCGCAGGGAGATCGGTGGGGGACAGATCCAGATCGGCCCGGGGCAGATCAGTAGGAGTAGAAGCCGCGGCCCGTCTTTCGTCCGAGCCGCCCGGCGTCGACCATGCGGCGCAACAACGCCGGCGGCGCGTAATGGGGTTCGGCGAACTCCTCGTACAGCGACTCCGCGGCCGACAGCGTGATGTCCAGGCCGATGGTGTCGACCAGGGTGAGCGGACCCATCGGGTATCCGCAGCCACCCTTCATCGCGAGGTCGATGTCCTCGGCCGAGGCGTACCCCGAATCGAACATCCGGATGGCCTGGCACAGGTACGGGATGAGCAGGGCGTTGACGATGAACCCGGACCGGTCGCCCGCACGGACCGCGGTCTTGCCGAGCGTGTCGGTGACGTACGCACTCACGGCGTCGGCCGTCTCGGGTGCGGTGGTGAGCGTGGAGATGATCTCGACCAGTGGCATCACCGGCACCGGATTGAAGAAGTGCACGCCGACGACCCGCTCGGGAGTCTTCGTCGCCGTCGCCACCTTGATGATCGGGATCGACGACGTGTTGGTGGCGAGAATGGTGTTCGCGCCGGTCGCAGCGTCGAGGTTCGCGAAGATCTCGCGCTTGAGCTCCTCGATCTCGGGGGCCGCCTCGATCACGAGCTCGCGATCGGCGAGGTCGGCGTAGTCGGTCGTCACCCGAAGCCGACCCAGCGCGGCGTCGGCGTCGTCCTGGGCGAGCTTGTTCCTGCTGACCGCCTTGGCCAGCGACTTCTCCACGCGCCCACGCGCGGCGTCGGCGAACTCCTGCTTGACCTCCACGATCACGACATCGCTGCCCGCCTTGGCGCACACCTCCGCGATGCCCGCACCCATGGTGCCTCCGCCGATGACGCCGATCTGCTGCACAGTGAACCTCCGAAGTCGAGTGATACGACAAACGGTAGTCGGTCGTCGGATCGGCCGTCCGAACGACTCCCGACCTCCCGGGAACATTCCGGCCCGAGGTCGCCTCCAAGTACATGAACCGCCCAGAAGCACTGCACACCAGCGCTCCACCACTTGGAAGGACACACCCCATGAGCACCGAGATCC